>JBHLRC010000304.1:0-2520 GCA_048882965.1 Candidatus Thorarchaeota archaeon | reverse complement strand
GCAAGTCCTGGCTCCAGGGCCTGGGCGATTTGATGTTCGGCAAGGGCGCCGTCGGCGCGTTGATCTGCCCCTACGCGGTGGCCGTGGACGGGACGGGCGTGATGTTTGTCTCTCCTAGTTAAGGGGTTAAGGGCGGATTTCGTCTGCGGACTCTGTTTTTTGCCGTATTGTGCTGGAAAAAGTACGTTGAGGCGGGACGTCACCACCTCCACCTTCTTTTTAATGTTGCTTGGACATTGCGCCCGACGGCCTTTTTATTCGTACCGGAGAGAGGCTACGGGATCGGCCAGAGCCGCTTTAACGGCATGGTAGCTGACCGTAAGAAATGCAATGAGTAGCGTCAATCCCGCAGCTAGAATGAAGATCAGCGGACCGATACTGACTTTGTAGGCAAAGTCCTGGAGCCATCCTCGCATCACCAGATAAGCCAATGGCCATGCGAAAATATTTGCAAGAATGATGCATTTGATAAACTCTTTCGAGGTGAGGGTGACGATTCCCGGAATCGAGGCTCCCAAAACCTTCCGAATGCCGATTTCTTTAGTTTTTTGCTCTGCCATGTACGCACCCAATCCGTATAGCCCTAAACACGAAATAATAACGGATAGAATACTGAAGCCGTTGAACAGCCGTCCGAGCCGCCATTCCGGCTGATACTGCCGGTCATAGAAATCCTCGTAAAAGAAGTAGCTGAAGGGATAGCCTCCTGTGTAAGAGTTGAAGGTAGTTTTGATCTTTGCCAAAGTTTCGGGGATGTGAGTTCCTTCGATCTTGATAAAGACATAGTCTTGCCAGGGCCTGTACATCCGGAAGACAAAGGGCCGTAAAGGATTGTGGAGGGTGCGGGCGTGAAAATCTTTAACGACTCCTATAACATGCGCTCTTCGGAAGGACTCCGGCCAGGCCGGGTGGTTCATGTATATGGTGGTTCCCAGGGGCTCCTCCAGCCCCATTAACTGAGCGGTTAACTCTGTAATGACACAGGCTTCCTTCATATCTGTCGCAAATTCCTTCGAGAAACTTCTTCCCTTGGTGATTGCCATGTGAAAGGTTTTGAAAAAATCGTAATCCACCACAGTGTAATCGATCCCCATCATGTTTTCATCGGGATTAGCATCCCAGTCGATGGCAATGCTCTGGCCGATATTCGTTGGCCCCTGGGCTGCACTTGTCACATACCTGATCCCGGGTATGGTCGAAAGTTCGTTCTTGAAGCTATCGAATCGTTTCTGCAAAGCAGGATTATTGTTGAACATCACGACATTTTTCCGATCGATGCCGATATCGTGTGTCTGGATAAATCGCATCTGTTTGGCAACGACTAGGGTGCATATGATAAGAGCGACAGAGATGACGAACTGGAACACGATCAGGAATTTGCGCATTCGAGAGCCCTGGGTGCCGGATTGAGGCTGGCTCTTGAGTGTGAAGACCGGCCGGAATGACGAAAGAAAAAAAGCCGGATAACTTCCTGCCAGAAAGCCGGTTACAACGGTCACGAAAAGGAGTGTTAGAACGATGGAGACATTGGAGCCTGAAAGGAGAGTGAGAGATTTGCCGGTGAAGAGGTTAAAATGGGGGAGGGCGAATTCCACAAGGAAGAGAGACAGCGCCAGTGCGAGGAAGGCGACCACCAGGGCTTCCCCCAGGAACTGTCTGATGATCTGTGGCCGCAGGGCTCCGATAACCTTTCGCATGCCCACTTCTCTGGCTCTTCGAGAAGACCTTGCTGTGGTCAGATTCATAAAATTCACACAAGCCATGATCAGGATGAAGATTGCGATTAAGGAGAAGATGGCAACTGTTCGAACCGCACCAGGACGCACATTTTCGTAGAGATGGACTTGGGTCAATGGCTGCAGTACCGGTAAGAATGTCGCCTCGGGATTATCGTATTCTTTGTAGATTCCAGCAATCTTTTGGGTAAAGTCTTCGTCCGATACTTTGGGCCTAAGGAGGATATAGCAGGGCCCCATCCATTCTTCCCATCGGGCAAGCCGCTTCTCTCCCAAAAGTTCGACTCTGGCCAGAATGTCGAATTGGATATGGGAATTTGTTGGGATATCTGCGATAACTCCGGTTACTGTAAAATCCGTATCCTCTCTGGCCAGATAGAGTGATTGACCGATGGGATCCTCGCTCCCGAAATATTTTTGCGCCGTCGATTGTGTTAGGACTATGGCATTCTTGTCCTTGAGGACGGCATCCGGATCGCCCTTGATCAAAGGAAAGGTGAACATCCGAAAGAAGCCGGGGTCTGTAAGGCAGATGTTGTTTTCTTCGAACTTTTTATCTCCGTGTGTAACGAGCGAACCGTACCATGGCCAGACCCGCGCGAATTCCTCGACCTCCGGATAGAGAGATTTTAAGGCCGGCGCCAGAGCATAGGTGGGACTGGGAATATAATCACCCTGTTGTGTTTTATTCACGATCCTGAAAATCCTGTCCTTTCTTACGTGAAACCGGTCGAAACTCAATTCATCCTTCACCCAGAGCCCGATCAGGATGAAACAGGCCATA
>JBHLRC010000303.1:0-2527 GCA_048882965.1 Candidatus Thorarchaeota archaeon | reverse complement strand
TAGTTGAAACTCTGGTCTGTTGATTTTGGTTGTTCAGGTCGTAACAACAGAAACTTTAATAATTGTTTTTTGCTCTAACCCTCTCGAATTATGGGTGTGGTTGAGTGAAACTTGTCGTCCACTGGAGTGGAGGCAAAGAATGCTGCTTGGCGTTTCATAAAGTGGTTGAGCAGGGTCATGAGGTTGCCTATCTTCTTTCCTATGTTTACAAGAAGCCGTATTTTTTTCACAGTTTCCCACTGATGGCCTTGCAGTCCAAGGCTCTGGGAATTCCTCAGCTTAAGGTTAAGATTAAAAAATCGTATGAAGATATTCTTGCGGCGCTTGCTCGTCTTAACAGGGAGGAAGGAATCGAAGGATTCGTTACTGGCGACATTGTCGGGGCTGGTTGCGCGCAGATACATCAGACTTACTACGATGTCATGTGCGAACAGTTGGGCATGACGTTGATAATGCCCAATGAGAATCCTTCTAAGGACACCTACCACGTTTTGAAGGAGGAGATAGCTGTAGGCATAAAGCCCGTTATGAACTGCATAAACATGGATCATCTTGGCGAAGAGTGGTTGGGTCGTGAACTTGATGAGGCTTCCATAAAAGAGTTGAAAGCGCTGGCTGACAGGCAGGGAATAGACGTTTGCAGCGAAGATGGACGAGGCTTTCACACTATGGTTCTTGATGCACCGCTATTTAAGGAACGATTAGAAATCGGCAAGTTCAAAAAGAAGAAATATAAGGAAAAAGCGAAGAAATGGAAGAGAAACTGGCTTTACATGGACATAAAAGAAGCGTTTTTGAGGCCTAAAAAAAGTTTTTAAAGTTTTTTGTTGCTTTAGGTTGAAACAACAAAAATGTTAATAATCGTTCCGTGTTTCTAACCTTACTCGGTTGATAGGTTCGGTTAGATGAGAGTTATCGTTCACTGGAGCGGCGGCAAAGACTGCTGCACAGCACTTCACAAGATAATCGAGCAGGGCCACGAGGTTGCACACCTTGTCACATATGTTTACATGGAACCCTACATTTTCCACAGCATACGCGTGGCTGAGCTGCAGTCTAGGGCGCTGGGAATGCCACATCTCAAGGTTAAGGTTGAAGGCAACCGTTTCGACGCCATTGTTGGAGAGCTTACTCGCCTGAAGAAAGAGGAAGGCATCGAGGGCATAGTAACAGGTGACATCGACAACGTTCATCACAAGCGCACATGGGATTATGCTTGCAGAAAGTTGGGTATGAAGTTGATAATGCCTTTATGGGATCGTTCCTTCTTTTCTCTTCTTCCAGGTGACCGCTACCGTAAACGTGTTTTGGGCATAGAACTCTCATTAGGCATGAAGCCTATCATTAGCTGTATCGATTTGAATTATCTTGGTCAAGAATGGTTAGGTCGCGAGTTTGACAGGACCTGCGTTCAGGACATGAAGCCACTAGTCGGCCCGTGGGGCCATGGAATAGATGCCACAGGAGAACCTGGCGAGTTCCACACTACTGTGCTTGACGCCCCACTTTTTAAGCAGTCAATCGAAGTCACCAAAGTCACTAAGAAAAATGAGGAGTTAGATTTTGGAGGGTGGCCGAACCGCGTTGGAAACTTCCTCTACATGGACTTCGAAGAGGCAGTTCTAAAGCCTAAAAATCACTAGAACTATTAAGTCGTTTTCAGTTAATCATGCTGTTCCAGAAATAGATTTCCGAATACTTTTCCTTATAATTAAATTGCGGGTCATCGAAAATTATATCCAGTCTTAGCCCATACATGCTCATCAACTTTTTCATGTTTTCCCCAATGATCAGAATTTTTTCATCCTCTGGCCAAAAACCCCAGATTCGGTCCTCTTTTACATATCCGCTTCGTCGTGCGCCCCATCCGTAGTCTTTCGGCAGAACAAGAGCCACCTCCCCATATACTTTTCCATCGGTTTCTCTGGGGAAAGCCTGCACGTAATCCCAGAACAGCTTCATCGCCGTGAAATGCTTCTCATCCAAAATGCCATACACGTTATCCTCAGGATATTTGGGATAATTGAAGACGGCAACATATTTTGCGCCTGCACGGTAAGCTGTAAGCATTTCTTGATATATTTCTGGCCCGCTTGCTAGGTAAGGCGGCTCGTAATAGGTCCACGTAATAATCGCGCCCCAATCTTTTCCTTGAACGTTTGCTGCACCACGGCACAGGGCTATCTGCTGTATCGTGCTGATGTCCCATCCTAACTCCACGAAAATCGTGTCGTACCCCGCCAAGTAGTCAAACCAGTAAAGCGCATAATCAGAAGTGAAAAGTGGGAGGCTAGTGCTCTTTACATTTCGCCAGCTGATAGTAGAAGGAATATCTGTTACAAACCTATTTGCTGCATCGCTGTAGTCTGAAGCATTTTCCATAGCCTCTCTAGCCCACTCCCCGCTGCGCCATTGCCCCGTGTCAATTTGATTTCCACCAGGCTCGTCGTAGAGGTAAATGCCGAGAAATTGGTCTCCCCATCTTTCTTTTGCCGTCTTCAGCCATGTACGAAGCCATAGCCATTGT
>JBHLRC010000302.1:0-2531 GCA_048882965.1 Candidatus Thorarchaeota archaeon | reverse complement strand
ACTCAACTGGACAGGTATATCCGAGGAGCCTCGACTACAAGCTATTATCCCACCTATCAGTGTTATCCGCTGCCTGTGAGAACTTCGCCAAGACCATAAGATTGATGGCTGGCAATGAACTCGTCACCGAGGGCTTCATAAAAGGTCAGGTTGGTAGCAGCGTCATGCCCCACAAGATGAACACAAGGAGCACTGAGCGCATCTGCGCCTTCAGCGAGTTACTCAAGATGTACGCGGACGGGGGTTCTCGGCTATCCGGCGATCAATGGGAGGAGGGCGATGTCAGCTGCTCAGCCATTAGACGCGTCTTGATCCCTGATGCTTTCTATGTCTCAGATGGATTACTGGAGACCACCTTGACGGTGTTGAACCAGATGGGAGCGTACCCCGCTGTCATCAGCAAGGAGGTTGACAGGTACTTCCCGTTCCTAGCCACAACAGAGGTTTTGGGGTTGGCTGTACAGAGCGGTATGGGACGAGAACACGCCCACAGCCTGATAAAGAAACACGCCATCGCCGAGGCGTTAAAGATGCGGGAGGAGGGTAGCACCGAGAACAGGCTCATGGATAGACTCAGCATTGAACCCGAGTTCAAGGAGGCTGGTATTACCCGTGAGAAGCTCGTGAAGCTATTGACGGATAAGAGCCTGTATCTTGGTAACGCAGGAGCCCAGATCGAAGCAGTAGAGAAAAAAGCCCAGCCATTACTCGTCAAGTATACCAAAGAGGCAAGTTACGAGCCCGGAGACATCCTCTAATCCTCTGAGCTGCTCCTCAGATACATTACAGTGGCCGCCGCTATGAAGACAACAACAAGGAAACCTATGAGCATGTGAGGAGCAGGCAACCCAGCTAACGGGTTTATCGCTAGCCTCGTGAAATAGGGTATGGCGAAATAAATTCCAGCCGTTAACCCCGCTGTGATGGTGGTTAACATAACCAGATAGCTAACCTGTCCCCTCGTGATATCGTTGATGTCCTGATCATCTGATCCTCTTCCCCTGAGCTCTTCTCGCACGTACCTGAAACGGACAGTGTATCTCAGCATCAAGTAAGTTATCTGCAGTAATAACCCCACCGCGAAGACCCATATGTGGGTTACTCCCGGTACAGGCGTGAGATCGAAGATGAGTCCAATCCAGTTGAATGTGCTGAAATCCAAGACGCTTGGGAAGAACATCAACATGTTCAGGCTGAACAACCTACCGAACCACACCTCATCCCCCCTCCTCCAGAAGGTGAAGCATACGAACAAGACCACAACGATTACCGCGATGTTGAAGTAGGGCATATATGGCTCAAGCATCGGACCAAAGGCGCTGTTGGATATCTTGGTTAAAATCTTGTTATAGAGAGTCGTCTGCACCATGGTTACAGCAGCCATATATGTAGCCGCTATAGCCACTAGGGCCTCCATGGTTCTTACGAATCCTTCTTTCATCCGCTCACCCTCTGTCTCTGTAATGCGCTTGCGAAGCTCTCCTCGATGGGGTCCCAGTTGAGAACAGTGACCCCCATCCCCCTCAAGAACTCATAGTAAGGCTTAGTATGATATGTCAGGAACCCTGCCGCGATCTTTTCCTCATCGCTCTGGGCCGCCACGTTGTAGCCCTGAACATTGAAAAGTATGATATTTGGTCTACCTCCGACCCTACCCATGTACTTGTGCAACTCCTTGACGCCGTCAACGATGCCCTCTATTCTGGCTCCCTCAATCATGCTAACGAGTACGAAGAGTGGCTGTGTACCTACGATGTATCTCCTGCAGCTGTGAATGGCTTCTTTGAGGCTCTCGCTGCTGTATTTTACGTCTACGTGGAGCATCTCACGTGTAATCTTGTACTGCTGACGCTTCCCAGTGTCAGGGTAGATGACCCTTGAACTGCCTTTCTGTCTGCTCGGAACTAGTGTCTTGTCTTTTAGCTCGGGGATGTATACCTCGGGCTCCATCTGCTCGATTCCCGGGAGCTCAAGGTCCAATGGTATCTTGTTGGGGTCCTCGAATGGTCCCTCCCACTGGCTTGCATCATGGTTGTAAACACAGAACCCTACCCTGCAGTCACGCTCAAGGTAGAAGTTAGTGAACCCAAGCGCAGCCCTGATGGCGTACTCCAGCGTGTTATTCACTGTTGTACCCAGCGCCATATGTGTGGCGCTATCTAGGAATATCCAAACGACTTTCTTGCCTTCCTTCTCGTAGTCGTTGATCAGGAACCTTGGGTTCATCCTGCTGAGGTGTTTAGCCGATGCCTTCCAGTTTATATCCCTGTAATTGTCCCCTGTCTCATAGTCTCTTATCTCCCTGAAGTCGGTGGTGGGGATGCCGAACCTGAACCGGGCGTCCATGGGCATGGGTATTCTGCTGATGCTCTTGTGGTTCTTTATCTTCCTGACGAACAATGGGTGGGGCTGGACTATTATGGCTCGTTTCGCGTCCAAAACACCCAGCACGTTAGCGCTAACCTGCAAAGGGTGCCTCACCTCATAGTTTACCTGCCTGACATCAAAATAGCCTCGCTTCGCGCAGAGAG
>JBHLRC010000301.1:0-2533 GCA_048882965.1 Candidatus Thorarchaeota archaeon | reverse complement strand
CCGGGCACGGCGGCGAAATCAAAGCGGGCCAGGGTCTTTTGCTCATCACAGCCGGAGAGTTTGAGTTGGCGAGCCAGGCGCTGCTGGCTGCGTCGCTCCAACTCGTCATCGACCAGCAGAGCCAGGAAATCGGTAGGGCTGAGTTGGCGTTCGGTAGCTTGGCTGGCCCGTTGTTCGAGGGTCAATAACATGCCACTGAGTCTGAGTTGGCGGAGTTTCGGTAACAGGGGATGAGTTAACATGGCGGTCCCTCCGGTTCAGGCGGGAAGAAATCATCGCTGCGGCGGGCAAAGGTGAACAAGCGCAGTTGTTTGGCGTCGGGCGGTGGGTCGGGTTCGGGGATCGGTTCCCGATCGAGGGCGGCATTGAGGATATTTTTGATGCGTCGATAGCGCACATCACCAAAGTAGAGGGCCCGGGCACAGGCTGCTTCCAGTCGCCGGGGGCCAACGCTCTTGTTGAGACCCAGGATAGCCTGCACGGCGCGTAATCGTTCCAGGGGACGTTCGGCCAGCAGGGTTTCGACCACCTTGACGGTCGAGGGGCCGATCTGAGCCGCCATCCGGAGGCAGTAGGCCGGGGTTTGGATCAGGTAGGCCGCTTTTTCCGGGGGATAGTCCTCCATGCGGGTCTGCCACTGGCCGGGTTGACTGCAGCGCACATGGCTGGCCACCAACTCTAGGCCACGGTAGAGTTCGACCATCTTATCGCTGACATAGGCGTCGAGGGTTTGACCGATGTAGCGATAGGGGGCGGAGTAGTAACTGCCGTCCAGGACCACGTGGCAGTCTGGATGCACTTTGACCGGCTTGATCTGGTGCAGGGTGAAGGGAGTGTCCGGTAAGGGCTGCAAAGCGGCTTGTTCGTAGTCGTGGAATAGTTGCAGCGGGGCCTGACGGGTGGTGCCGTGGGTTCTGGTACCGGCCACTTCCCGAATCCAGACCCACAAGCGTTGATTGGCGGTATCGATGTCGACAAACTCTTGCCCGGCCAGAAAATTTCGTTTCACGTAATGCACGCCGCTTTCAACCTTGCCCTTGTGCTGGGGGGTCCGGGGCACGGTGGGACTGATCAGAAAGTCATAGTGCAAGGCCAGCCGCCGGTAGGCTTCGCCCAATACCGGATCATAGATGAGGGCCTTGCGCACCGCCGCTTTCAGATTATCCGGCACCACCCGTTTGGGGACCCCGCCAAAGCTCTCAAAGGCGCGGCGGTGCAGGGCCAACCAGGTGGGCACCTTCTGGTCAAACACCAGTTCGGCATATTGATGGCGGCTGTAACTCAGCGTGGCCACAAACACGGAGGCCGAACGCAGCCGGCCGCTGAGGGGATCATACAATTGACCCGCACTGCCAAAGTCCACCTGTAGCTCTTCGCCTGGGGCCGTATGAACCCGGACAAAGGCCTCCGGCTCAACCGGACGCAGACGGTGGACAAAGCGGCGCACGGATGAATAGCTACCCTGGTAGCCGTAGTTCTCTTGCAGCCGTTGCCAGATGGCCGTCATCTCCACCCCCTGATCCAACAACTGCTCGATCACTTCTTGATGGGGAACCAGGGTCGATTTCATCTGCGGCGGCTGAGAGGCCGGTCCCAGGGCCGCCAGCAGCATGGCCAACTCCGGCAAGGGTTGTGCCGGATCCAGATACCCTTGCCCCTCGGCCCACACTTTGTATTTGTGGACGGTGGGTCGGGACACTTTCAGGTCTCTGGCAATGCACCGTTCGCTTTCGCCGGCACGTAAACGGTAGATTAAATCGCGTAAGTAATTCATGTGTATTCGCTCCATTGTGATATTAGATTTCCTCCAAAACGGTAGGTTGGAGGAATAGTGCCACATCCTTATCACGGAGCAACTCTAGCTGGTAAACATCAGGCGGCGATGCCTGGTAAACATCGGCCGACCATGCCTGGTAAGCATTGGCCGACCATGCCTGGTAAACATCGGCCGATTATGCCTGGTAAACATCGGCCGACCATGCCTGGTAAAGTATAGGCCGGTCAATGACACTTGAGGAATAATTTCGCTATACTCATCACCGGACAATTGCTGTTGTTACTGGTAGCGGTATACTTGCCCCTGTTCAAACCCAGTCTCGGAAGTAAAGATTCTAAACGGAAGATTAGTCAAAAAACTTCACCCGGTCGGGTAGCAGGGCGGCGTTGCCGCCGCCCCGCCCCCTAGGAACCGGACTTGAGATTTTAACCTCATCCGGCTCGAGCCTCTCAAACGCCCCTTGGTAGGACGCGCTCACCGGGATTGAGGGTGAACTTCACGATACACGCTTGCTGCCACCCAACGGTATCCCGTCAGCGAGCGCACCAGCCAGACCGAAGTCCGCCGTCATCTGCTTTCCCGCTCCAATGGTTTGTCAAGCTTTCTCGTGAAGAGAGACCAGGCTTGGAAGTTGGCTCCCTTTCGGGTGGGGTGATGTTGGCCTACACCGCAACCCCTATCCAACCCTTTACAGGTTGGCTTTCGCTTCTTCCGCCATCCCTTACCCGCAGGCCCATCGGCACGCCTTGCAGCTTG
>JBHLRC010000300.1:0-2535 GCA_048882965.1 Candidatus Thorarchaeota archaeon | reverse complement strand
TCAACTCTGGAAGCCCTCACAAGATTAGGCAACTCATTTAGAGTGATAGTTCTCCCATTGTTCGTACTCGCAATCGGCTCCGATGAGGCATTCTATGGCGTAATGGTTGCAATGGCAGGTTATGTGCAATCATTCGTCCTATTCCCTGCTGGAGCATTCAGCGATAAGAGAGGTAGAGGCTTAGCAATTCTGTTTGGAGGTCTATTCACAGGAATCATCATGTTTTTCCTACCCTTCACAACAGACCCTGTGACGCTTCTGATTCTATTTTCTATCACAGGAATCGGTTCAGGTTTTAGAATGTCATCCGTAAGAGCCTTGATAGCAGATGCCACAAAGCGTGGTTCTGAGAGGACTCGTTCATATGGATACACAATGGCGGTTGCAACCTTGGCAGCTGTTGCGGGACCCTTCCTAGGAGGATTGATTCTAGATGAAACAGCTCTGCCAGGAATCAATCCGGTAATGGTTAGATATGCCATTCTATTTTTCATGATGGGAGGAATCACCTGTGCGGCAGGAATAGTTGGATTTCTTACCGACAGATGGTTAAGAACACATAACATGCTTAATGCAGTGGAACCAGTTGAGGAAATAATTGAGGAAACACAGGGAGCCAAGAATGATGCAAGAACAGCAACACTCTTTGGAGTCACACAACTCATAATGGGTTTTAGTTCAGGCATGGTAGTTCCCTATATGGTCCTATGGATTGAAGATGCATTCACACCAGATCCAGTTCTACTTGGAAGTATCCCAGCCATCTCGAATATTACACTAGCTACAGGAGCTTTGTTGGTTGGACTGATGAGTGAGAGGACTGGAAAACTGAAGATGATAACAGGACTTTATCTTCTTGCTCCGATCCTGACTGTAGGAATGGTCTATTCACCTATCTTCGTGGTAATGGCAGTATTCTATATTGCACGAATGGCTGTCGCAAATATGGCTCAGCCAGCAAATAATTCCCTCTTCATGGGAGAGATTAGTCAAAAGAGACGGGGAAAATCCTATGCTATCACACGGATAATGTGGACGTTCCCAAGACAAACAGGAACATTGTTTACTGCATTCATTCTCACACTAGGGTGGTTCTCTGGGATGAAGGAGTTTGGAGTGTTTGTATTTCCGATAGCAATGGTCCTTTATCCCATAAGTGTCATACCAATGTATATAGCTGTAAGGAAAAATCGCGAGTTAAGACAAGCAGAGACTATGGAACGTCCCCAATAGTTCCAATAGGGTAGTTTTCCAGAAATTCGCTTCTGAGAATATCCATGATAAGGAGTCCTTTATGGGCACCATCTATGTATTCAGTCTCCCTCAGAACTCCAACTCTCTTGAAACCAATTTTCTCGTAGACATGGATTGATCGTTCATTATCTTCCATGGTATCAAGATAGATACTGTGTAGACCAAGAATATAGAATCCAACACCAAGTAGTACAATCATTGCATCGGTACCAAAACCCGTTTCTCTTTTTTCAGGGTCATAGATTGATATGCCAACCTTGGCACGATTGTGTGGAAGTTTGATATCCTCTAACCTAGCAATACCAAGAAAATCGTGACTCTTCTTTTCTTCAACAGCGAGATACAAATGCCCGTCTCTCCAAGAGTCCCAAACAGAAACTTTGAGCAACCATTGCTCCATATATTTTCTAGACCTAACAATAGGGGGACCCAGCAATCTTCTCAATTCAAGAGTATTATAGAACTTCATAATATTGTCAAGGTCTGAAAGTTCCAATGCTCGAAGACGGACAAGTTCTCCAGTGTACATACTTCTCCTAGTAGCAGCCTCTCTGATAAAGATGGTTCATCAAAGCCGGAACCCTTAACATTGCCCAGATAGTCTACTTCCGTTCATTATGATGAGGTGATAGTTGAATGTCATCACTAAAAACACCATTAGGAATTGTTCGTATCATCATTATCCTCATAGTATTGGCTACAACCATCATGGTCCAGGTCTTCACAGGATTGTTTTCGCCAAACTGGGTTTTTCTGTTTGGATCTGCAATGATCGTATTCCTTGCTATGGTCAATTTTCTAGAGGGAAAGGATGATGAGAAATGGTCACATTTCTTGTTATTGATGTTCATTGCCATGCTAGTATGCTCACTGGCAGATTTTCTCATGGCGGGAGTCTTTGCAATCTTACCTGTAGACAGTCTGATCAACGGAGTGCTCTTCTTCCTGTTTGGTCATGTGATTTACATTCTAGCATTAAGGAATATCTCACCATTGCTACTTCGAAGTGAATCACCTAGATTGATCACGCGGAACCTGATGATCTGGATTGTTGGAGTAGTTATCGTCTTCATCCTATTCTTCTTTACATTGTTTAATCCAACGGATATGGTCATCAGCAGCGGACTGTTTGTCTATGGCATCTTTTTGTCTTCATCTCTCCTGTTCAGCATAACAAAGCACTTCGATGACTTTCCCCAGCTTTTCAGCCTCTGTCTAATCATAGGATTCCTCCTATTCTTCGTATCAGATTACATTCTGGGGTTGAGTATACTTCAAGGA
>JBHLRC010000299.1:0-2549 GCA_048882965.1 Candidatus Thorarchaeota archaeon | reverse complement strand
GAGACCTCGCTTCCAAAGTCAAGGGTATCGCGGCATTTGACCGAGGTGTGTCCTACGGGTTTGGAGGACACATTGCCGGAGAGATTCGTTCTGTTCCTGTTTCCGTATGAGTTTGGAAAGCAGGTTGAGGGTCTGCCCGTCTTTTCTTTTCTCTGGATAAACATTGTGGCGTTCTTCGGGATCGTTGATGAGATCATACAACTGGATATTTTTAGGGCTTCGAAAATCCACAGTCAGTTCTTTATCTCTTGTCCTCAAGCCCCATACATTCGGCAGATAAAAGTAGACTAATTCCTCATCTTCGACCGGCGAGAGAGACTGACCTGAGATAAGGGGGAAGAAGCTTTTTCCCTGGAATGTCGGAGCTGCTTCGATGCCCGCTGCGTCCAGAATCGTTGGCGGGATATCTATGAGTTCGGTCAAATCTTCGGGTGTGGCTTTATGATCCAGGATCGGACAGTGGCATATCAGCGGGACGTGCATCGAAACATCGGCAAAAGGATTTTCGTCCGAGTAGTGTTGGAAATGACCGAATTCATAGAATTGCTCGCCGTGATCTGATGTCAGGATCAATAGAGTCCGTTCGTAGATGTTCTGGGATTTCAACTCAGCGATGAGAGTACGGATAAAGTCGTCTATACGTCTGATCTGACTGTCATAGATATCCAACAGTCTTTGAATATCTTCAGGCGTAACTGAAACCTCCCCTCTATTGGCTTTTTCAATAAAAGACTGAGTGCTCTCTCTATCATTAGTGATCGTGCCCGAATATGTGGGATCTGCAAATTCAGCGAAATATTTCTCCGGGGCGGCATAGGGTACGTGGACATAATAGGTATGAAGGAAGAGAAAAAAATTTTCGCTGTGGTGAGCATCTAACCATTTTTTAACTCGAGATTCGAGGTTATTGATGCCTATAACATGATCATCCAGCTCCTCGAATCCGTTCAGCACTCCATATCCCTCTGAAAGAAATCCGTCAGCCGTAAACGCTGTCGTATAAAATCCATTTGCACTGAGGATCGATGCCAGTGTGGGTAACCTTGGATCGAGGGGGATGTCGAAGACATCGGGATAGAGCGATGTGAACATTGAGGCATGGGAGGGAGGGGTAAATGCTTGGGATGCAAAGGCGTAAAGAAATTTCGTTCCCTCCCGGGCCAACTGATCGATAAAGGGAGATACCACCCTGGAATTGCCATAGCAGCCCAATCGATCTGCCCTAAGGGCGTCAATGGAAACCAGTATAACTTTTTCGATTTTGGGAATTTTTTTCTGGAACAGGGTGTTTTTGATAACCAGTGCAATCAGAACAGCGACAGAGAAACAAAATGCTGTAAAAAGCAGTTTTTTAGTCTTCATGAAATTGTGTCTCCATTAATATTTTGACATGCTTCGTTTTCGGCCATTTTTCGAGCCACAAGAATGAAACCCCAGTTCATCCAGATCAAGAACAGGATGACGACGTCGTAATCCATCACTGTAAAGATCGCCTGCACCAGGTTCCCGAAGAATGCCCATCCGCTCACTGTGCTGACATCCTTCCAGAAAGAATCGGAGCAAGGTGAGCGCAATGTCCGGTTCAACTCGAAGAAAAGGATGGCGAATATTCCCAGAAACAGGAGAGTCCCCGACAGGCCATATCTGTAGAGCAGGCTCAAATACGTGCTGTGTGAACCGAGGGGAGGGAGGTAGGCGTGTTCTCCCGCTACCCGCATGTTCCGCTGAGTCCCCCAGCCGAAGATAGGGCTGTCTTTCCAGGATTGAAGCGTGTTTTTAACGATGAGCGATCGTGTTTCGAGGCTCAATGGCTTGATCTGGGTGATGGAATTGACGGAAATGATAAGGATGAGAATAATCCCCAAGCTCACTATCGGAATTATGGAAAATCCTGATTTTTGCCTTTCGCGGCCATACTTTTTCATCCACTGGAGATATATAAAATACACAAAGCCGAGAAACAGGCCCAGGAGAGCCCCCCTGGAATAAGTGAAAATCATACAGAGAAGAAGGAGCGTTCCGGTTAAAACAACAAAGATCTTTTTTAAACCTTTTGAGTGCACGTAAAGCAGGAACTGATAGGGGAATAGAATGATGATGGCTGCGGCCAGGTAGTTGGGATAGAGGAATATGGAGCTCAATCGTTTGACCGTTAATCCAAAAAACTCCTGGTAATAGCCACTGATTGACGGGTAGAGTGCCTCTTTGAGGAATTCACTGTTTCGGAGACTCTCCGGAAGGAGCTTTGTAATCGGGGTCGTGAAACTCGCCTCTGGGGGAATGGAAGTGAGAAGCCCGATTACGCCGATAATTCCAACTAAGAAACCCATTAAACTCAGGGCCCAGAGAATCGATATCAAAATATGCTTGCTCTTGACAACATTGATAACCACGATAAACAGGGAAAAGCTAGCGACGTACACAATAAAGTTTCTAACGAAGACCAAAATCCAGTAGGATTCTTGGATATGCAAACCAGATATGATTGATGACAGGAGAAAAAGAAGAAACAGTGTGGATATAGCAAACGGGATCTTGATGTCGGTTTT
>JBHLRC010000298.1:0-2551 GCA_048882965.1 Candidatus Thorarchaeota archaeon | reverse complement strand
CGCGGATCTGGTGCTGGGTTGGTTTCTTCCCGTCACCCTTCGATGTGTATTGGATCTGGTGATCCTGATCCTTCTGACCGGGGGGCTTCACCTGGATGGCCTTGCGGATTCAGCCGATGGGCTGTTGAGCCATAGGGGCAGGGACGAGGCGATGCGGATCATGAAGGACACCCGCATCGGCACATGGGGTGTTGTGGCCTTATTGATCGTCTTGGGACTCAAGACGGCCGCCCTGCACGAGATCATCTGGAAAAAGGACTCCCTCTTTTTGATTCTCGTTCCCACCTACGGAAGGTTCGCCATGCTCCTTGGAATGGCGTTTCTACCCTACGGGAGAGGGGAAAACGGGATCGCTCACGATCTCTATCAGGGAAGACACAGGAGATTCGCCTTGATCCCGGGCATCGTCCTCGTCGGATTGGTTTCCCTGGTTTTGCTGGGTTGGCCCTGTTTGTTGCTCATTAATGGGATCTTCTTGGGCTACGGGGCCGCGATGGTTCTTTGGTTTTATTCACGGATGCGATGCATTACCGGCGATATGCTTGGTGCCTTGGGGGAGACCAGCGAAACCGTCGTGCTCATGGTGCTGGCCGTTGATTAGGAACATACGCAGTTGCGTAATGCCTCAGTTAAGAGGGGCAAGAGGTTGTTCTGGTGTACGTCGGCCTGGTTCAAGTTTTCAGGTTTTGAGGTGACCGTGTATTTTTCCACGGGTCTTTACGCGCCGTTGGATGAAATTGACGGGATGTAGGCAAAGCGGGGGTTTTCAAGTGTCCGGGGGAAAGAGCAACTCGAAAGGATCGAGTTTTGGATTCTGAGCGAGCCGATCGAGGCCGGTCTTTAGAGCCGCGCAGGGATCGGCAGTTTGTTTTTTGAGGGTATGAAGTACCGTCATTAGAACGCTACGGGTGTGGGCTCCGGCATCGGATTGGGAGCCGAAGCTGACCTTTCGAGCGATGACCGTGGGCCGTAGGTCTCTTTCGGCCAAGTTGTTTTCAGCGGGGATCTTTCGGTCCGTCACCCAGTGATACAAACGATCAGCATTTTCATGGAAGATCTCCTGAGTGCGGCGGATCGCCAGATGTTGGGCAGGACAATGGACCACATCGATCATCTGTGATTTGATTTCCATGGCCCGCTCATAGTATTGGGCGTCATCAATGGGCAAGGTTCGCAAGCTCATTGCCGTGGCCAAAAGGGGAGCCAACGTGTTGACGAATGAATCGATTTCGAGGTGATCAGGAAACTCCTTGCGCAGGTCCTCCACATAGCGCAAAAGATGCGAATAGCAATATTGGATAGCGCAAGGGGCCTTATTGTAGGCGCTGTAGCGATCCACCACCAGGGTGCCCGGCAACGGTTCAGCGCCCAACACTTCATGCACAATCTTGGCAGAGCGGCTCTTTCGGAACAAAAAGATACTGATCTTTTCAGTTGCAAAGAGCCACACATAGCCGCTTTGGCCGTCATTGCGCCATCCGGTCTCATCGGCATGCTTAACGTGCGATGTTCGGTATTGCTCGATGATCCTGTTTGGCACAGCAGAGAAGATCTTTGCCGAGCGATGGAAAATCTCGATCAGGGGTCCTAAAGCGATGCCGATTTGCTGGCAAATACGGCCTAGAGGAACGCCATGCAAATAGTGCATGGCGGCTGTTGTGGCGATGAGTTGATTGCCGTAGAGGCTCTTAGGCAACACCCCTGGGGCCCGGCTACGAAAGCTTCGACGACATCGGCCACAGTATTTTTTGGGTTCGCGGTAAAGCACCCGTTGGGTCTTTACAGGATGTATATCGATGACCGAGTGGCTTTGCAGACCTTTGTCCACTAAGGGCTGCCCACATTGAGGACATCGATCACCCACTTGGCATGGGACGCGCACCACATGGTCCGCCTGAGATTCGTCGAAACTGTGTCGGCCGTTACCCACATGCCCGGGTTTTGCCCCGCCACGCTTTTTTTGATTTTGCTCTAAGGCATTGGCTTTCAGCGGCACCTTGGAAGAAGGAGTCGAAGAACCAAAATAACCCTGTTGCTCTTTGCGTTTCAAATACCCAAGGCGCTCCTTGAGCGATTGGTTCTCCTCCACCAACGCATCAATCTTTCGCTGCTTCTCAAAACAGCCCTCACAGAAGCCCATCGCACAAAACCTCACGAAAGTCTCTTCTGAGAGGGTAGCCAAAGACGGCCTTAAGGCTGCGGTTGGCTTTCTTGCTGTGGTCGTTCTTTCCCCGACCTGTGGTGTGCCCCAGATAGATCCAGTTGGCCGCTTTGTAACAGGTTCCTTTATATCCCCGATCCGGATCCACAAAGGCTTCCAACCATACCACCTCATGGTGATAAAACCTCTGCCAATCCTGTGAAATCCGCCGCGACAAACGGCCCAACAAATGAGAGGCTAAATGTGGCACCCGCACCCAGGGCAAGATGAGAAAACGAGTATTGATCAACAAAAAAAGCAATCTGCTCTGGCGGTGCTTTTGACTCCAGCCGATATAACGGTCCCGACAGCCAATGTGCCGGGGGGCCGAAGACCACCCCGAGCAGGCCA
>JBHLRC010000297.1:0-2564 GCA_048882965.1 Candidatus Thorarchaeota archaeon | reverse complement strand
AACGCGGTGAAAAGCCTCGAATATGGCCCAGTAAGTCGTCTCACATGACCCAGGCATAACCGATTTTTGCAAAAAAAGTGTAATCCTTTCTAGTGATGTTGTAATCCTGGCTCCCGAAGTAATTATCTGAATATCCGAGGAACAACACAGTGCGAGGATTGATCTTGTATGAAAACAACAGCTGCGTAAAAAACTGTTTGGACTCGGGTTCGATAGAATTCAAATAGTTCGAGACATTGTACCTGTATTCGTAATACTGGAGAATCGCACGGATGAACATCTTGGCGGTAAAAAAATAGACGATCGTGGTCTGGGTGATGTTCGCCCTGTAAAGCCAGGCATCAGCGACATTCATTTTCTCATATATATGGCTGAGATTGAGCTGGACGTGAGCGCCTATATTCCAGAGAATGTAGGGAGCCAGATAAACTGTTTTTCCTTTCCTTGTATTCGCATAGTCGATGCTATCACCGAAAGCTGTCGAGATGTTAAATCTCAGATTGCCGCTTGGGATAATACCGCCGGAAACACTAAATTGAACGAGATTAAAATCAATGCCATTGTAGTGCTGACGGGAAAGGGTATTTCCTAACATCAAACTTGTTTGGGAGATCCCTTCGAAATAAATTGAATTTTCCAGATATTTATCCAAAACGGTCCCTTGGCTGCTCTCCTGGTAATGTGCGTAATTAACGAGGCGGAATTTCGACCACCAACTGTTTGTTTTAGGCCGCCATTCGTAGTTCGACATGGCATGGAACTGTCGAATTCCTACCCTTGGCATGAATCCAAGGTCTGCTCTGAAATCGGGTCCGACGTCCAAATATCCGAACTCGAGCTGATGGTGGGTCGTTTTGTGAGTATACAAACCCACTAGGGCTTTGTCACCGAATTCACCCGCTGGCTGGTTGAAATCCTCGACGATCGTTTCACCGTATTTTGTCCGGGAACCTAGAAATTGAAAAACGAGTTCATCGTTCTGTGAGAATCTCAAGCGCCCGTCTGCGCCGAAAACCCTGTTGAAATAGCCCCCTCCCGTACGATTGGTGAAAAGGATCCCGATGTTGGAATTATTCCAGATGTCTCCTCCATAGCGAAATACCGCAGAGGTGTTCGAGTGTTCGAGAGAGGTCGATTTGGAGTACTGACTTCCGGGAAAAATGAGGTTTGTTGTCCCATCCTCGACTAGATAGGCTCCGAGGGCGCTCATTCCCTCTTTCCCGGACAGTTTGATCCCCCATCGAGGATCACGAAGTGTACGCGTGTAGATGACATTCAAGGGAGTTTTGAAAAAATCCAATCCTTCGGTGAAAAAGGGCCTTTTTTCGGGGTAGTAGAGGGCAAAGGGCTGGTTGATATCCAGTTGGGCTGCATCGGCCTCGACCTGCGAGAAATCGGGGTTTGCTGTACCAGACAGGATGAGATTCGGTGTGATTCCCCATCGTGCGGTTAATCCTGGTTCTGCTGTGCTATTACGGTTGGTGTAGCCGCCCTCTGGAAATTCATCTCTTTCGTCCGTTCGTAGAGCGATAAGAGTAGGATTGATTTCGATGTTGCGTCCGGGCGAGACGTCCTCGAAACCTTCGATCCGGAGATACTGGCACACACGGCAAGTATTGCTGCGGTCATAGGGCTGCGACCATATTTGGTATCTCACACTCCGCGGATAGCCTCGAACTGCATTTATGCCCCAGATCTGAGGGCCTTTGGTTCGCTGGAATCGGAGCGATGAAAATGGGATCGCGATCTCAACTCCATATCCCCATTCAAATATCTTGCCTGCAGAATCGTAGATCATGTCCCAATTGTAATCTTTAATCCCGGCGGCATTCGAAATTCCATCAGCTTGCACTCCCATGGGCGTTGAAAATAGAGTGAATGCCCTTCGGGAATCATTGTATGTGTCGATCTCCACAGCAACCCAGTCGTCGTTTCCGAAGGCATCTCTATCGCTTAGATGAGCGCGAATCTGGGTGGGATCAGGATCATAACAACGAAAGCCGATGTAAAAATTCGACCGATCGTATGTGTAAAGCACCTCTGTTCTCACCGGAGGCGCAACGTTTTCTCTGGGACTGACCTCATAATTCAATTCTAAAACTCTTGCGAGAGCCCATGCTTCTTCATCGAGTGAGCCATCTATCTTTATGGACGATACAGCTTTAGGTACTGAATAGGGATTTTCCTGTGTTCCAAGTTCTTTCCTTTCGTCCAAACAAAAAAGAGGGAAATGAACGATGAATAAAATGAGAATGAACAGGCCCCTTGGTACTATTGATCTAGAGAAAGAAAAAATGTTCATATCAGCTGGTTTTTTATGCAAGAGTCGCAATGGATTATTGTATTCGTTGTGGATGTTTGTAATCAAGTATCCATTTCAGGATAACGACCTTGATTGCTAACGGGATCGATTTTATCTTTACCATTTGAGAATAACCTTTGTTTAGAATTACGTTTTTCCACACAAAATAGTTATTCTAAGCTCTTAAACTCGGTGTTTTTTAGATCTATATTCTTTAAAACCAGCATTTTCTGCCAGCCAAGGCAACGAATCAACGAATGTT
>JBHLRC010000296.1:0-2570 GCA_048882965.1 Candidatus Thorarchaeota archaeon | reverse complement strand
GAGGGATTAACTCCATCATTCCAACCAACCCAAATCGACCCTCCCTAGGAATATAAGTGGCGGCAAAGAAAGGTTTCTTATTCGGTGTCATGACGATACTAAGGGGCCAACCACCACCGCCTGTCATCACCTGACAGGCGCTCATGTAAACATTGTCTATATCAGGACGTTCCTCACGATCTACCTTTATCGAAATAAAAGCCTCGTTCATGAGCCTGGCTACTTCGGGATGCTTAAAAGATTCATGTGCCATGACATGGCACCAATGGCATGTTGAATACCCTATGGATAAAAAGATCGGTTTATTTTCCCTTTGAGCTTTCTCGAATGCCTTTGGTCCCCATGGATACCAGTCAACCGGGTTATCCGCATGTTGACGTAAATAGGGAGAAGTCTCGTTTATCAGATGGTTAGGCACTTAAAATTCCCTGCCGCTGACCAATCTCTCTATACTCTGGACCAGTCTAATGCTTTTCTTTTTCTTCTTCCACAGGGTGGCAGCATCCACACTCGCAGGGGCCGCTGCCGGTGGCACAAGGCTCACAACAATATTTGACGCCTTCTTTCTCGTAGCCCCCTCCCACGGTGGTGCAACCACAAACCGGACATAATTGCTCTGTCATCCTTATCCTCCTTTGTTAGCATTTATCGTTTATAGTCCACGGGAATTACTCTATATATCATATGATTTTAAAAAAACGCCACGGTTTTTGTATGTGACTTTTGTATCAATAATTAGCTATGCCGCGCTGATGTTAATCTTCAAAGTGTCCACTTTGTCCACTCCCCTTAATGGAGAGACCAAACCCGTTATTGTATTGGTGATAATCTCCTTAGGGAAAGGCGTAAGGGGAAGTTCATTCCCATTAACAACGATTTCCACATTGTGCCGCTCGAGATAGAGTTCTAGGTCCTTTATGTTTCCGGCTCCTTTCAAAGAAGAGACTGCACCAAGGACAGTCCGAGTCAGGAACTCATAAACGAATGGGTTGAGTTCGACAGCTACGTTGTTGACTTCAAGTTCTGTCCTAAGGTTACTCTCCATTTCACACCTCCTGGTCCATGACCATGCTGTCTGATTTTGTTTCTCGTTCAACAGGAAATAGGAAATCAATATCTGGCGACATCCTACTTCTTCTTTGCATTCCCTTCTTTGAGTTCTTGATAGGCCTTGACTATTTCCGCCACGCAGCTTTCGTCTTCCACAGTTGTGAGGTCTCCTACGTCCTTATTATTAGCGACGGCCTTCAAAACTCGCCGCATGACTTTGCCACTCCTGGTCTTGCATAATCCCGCAGTGAAATAAATCTCGTCGGGAACTGCTATTGGACCCACCGCTCTTCGCATGTGATCAGCAATGCTTTTTCTCAGTTCCGGAGAAGACTCAACACCTTCTTTGAGCTTGACAAAAATAACGATGCTCTCGCCCTTCACCGGGTCTTCTTTGCCGACAACCGCTGCTTCAGCTACTTGAGGATGGGAGACGGCGGCATCCTCTAATTCAGCAGTACCTATTCTATGTCCAGCTATTTTTAGCACCTCATCAGCCCTTCCCAGAATCCAGAAATATCCGTCCTTGTCCCTCACGGCATAGTCGCCGGTATAATACACGCCGGGAAATCGCGACCAATAGGCTTCCTTATAGCGTTCCGGGTTTCCGTGTACGCCAAGGAGCATCCCGGGCCATGGTCTCTTTATTATTAAAAGGCCCCTCTTTTCTGGCGGCATCGACTTGCCATCCTCGTCAACCACGTCAACCTCTACCCCCGGCAGAGGAAAAGTTGCCGAACCAGGCTTCAGAGGCACACACTCTATTCCAGGGCTGGGTGAAATCATAATGCCACCGGTTTCAGTCTGCCACCATGTATCAACAATGGGACATCTCTCACCACCGACATGGCGGTAAAACCAGAGCCATGCCTCGGGATTAATGGGCTCTCCCACACTTCCCAAAAGTTCCAGACTGCTGAGGTCATGCCCCTTCAGTATCTCCGCTCCGTGTCCCATGAACATTCTTATGGCTGTGGGTGAGGTATAAAACACACTAACCCCGTATTTCTCAATAATATCCCACCATCTCTCAATCGTAGGATAATCGGGAGCCCCCTCATAAAGAACTATAGCTGCCCCATGTGCCAGCGGAGCATATACTATTGAGCTATGCCCGGTGACCCAACCGACGTCAGCAGTGCACCAGTAAACCGATTCCTCTCGAAGGTCGAAGACCCACTTATAAGCAGAATAGTTCTGAACGAGATAGCCACCAGTGCTGTGGACAATCCCTTTGGGTTTGCCCGTAGTACCTGAGGTATATAGTATGTAGAGAGGGTGAGTCGAGTCTACTGGCTCTGGTTCCACAAAGTGTGCTGCTTTATCAAGCAAATCACGCAACCAGAAGTCCCTTGATGGCTTCATATCTATCGACACATTCGTTCTCTTGACCACAATAACCTTCTCCACGGAGGGGCACTTTGTTAAGGCCTCGTCGGTTATATTCTTCAGCGGGATTACCTTGCCCCTGCGAAATCCGCCATCGGCAGTTACCAGTAGCTTGGCTTGTACATCATTAA
>JBHLRC010000295.1:0-2576 GCA_048882965.1 Candidatus Thorarchaeota archaeon | reverse complement strand
TGTATGTGTTAGGATCAGAATCACTTCCAATCCAAGTGCAGTTAGCGATAGGATCACCTGCAAAAAAGAACAAATCCATTGGATGGCTGACTATTGGTGGGGAATAGATATCTGCAACAACTGTCACAAAAACCGTCGATGTCGAATATTGAGCAAAGATGTCATCAAGGTACAAGGTGTAGTTGTAAACGCCAACACTAAGACCATCTACATTCCATGTGAGGCTTGTTGGATTGTCAATCATTAAGTCCTGAAAAATCCTAACGCCATCCAAATACAGTTCGACAACAGCTAGATTCTCATCAGAGTATTCCCAATGCAGACTGTTCCCGGTAGTCCCTTCTACATAACTTAGATCCTCGGGTTCGGTTGAGATTACTGGTGGTCCACTATCTTGAAATGTTTCATTCAGCCTGTTTTCAGCTGTCCCAATATTGACATGAGTCCCAAGTAATGCAAATATCAGGAAAATACCGAATATTATGGAAACATATGACCTTCTTCGCATGAAACTCCATTCTCCGTACGTAAACGCATACATACCACCATTTAGATTTAATGGTGGTTTTCAGTGAAATTTGTAGTTTCGCTCGACCTACATCCTTATTAACAAATACACTATTGTTAATAACTATGAAGGAATACGATCTCATTGTCATTGGCTCAGGTGCGGGTATGAACATAGCCTCTGACGCATATCAACAGGGACTTAAAGTAGCAGTCATTGAACATGGTCCAATGGGAGGCACCTGTCTTAACCGCGGTTGCATCCCCACTAAGATTCTCACATATGTTGCTGATATCATTACACAAGCAAGACATCTAGAGCAACTTGGTGTTGAAATCGACATCAGGAAGATAGACTATCCATGGATAATGAAGAGGATGCGAGATGAGGTCGATGGTGACAGTAAGATGCAAGGCGAGTCCGTCGATGAAGCAGAAGGCATTGACTGGTATAAGCAAACCGGAGCTTTCGTAGATGACTACACTCTTGAAATCGAGGGGGAGCGAATCAAGGCTTCTAACATCATCATCGCTGCAGGTTCAAGACCACTGGTCCCCGATATAAAAGGGCTTGACAAAGTGGAATATCTCACCAATGATGAAGCCCTTCACCTCATGAAACAGCCGAAGTCGATGTTGATTATAGGCGGAGGATACATCGCAACGGAATTCGGTCACTTCTTTTCAGCCGTTGGGACTGACGTCACAATCATTGGAAGAAACAGGTACCTTGTGAAGAGAGAGGACCCTGATATTTCAGATATTCTCAAACAGGAACTCTCGAAAAGGATGAAAGTCTACACAAATCACGAAGTTGTTGAGGTCAAGGAACAGAATGGAGAGAAGATAGTCTTTGCAGAAGACAGAGAATCCGGTTCAAAGAGGGAATTCCGTGGTGAGACCATCCTGCTTGCAGCAGGGAGACAATCGAATGCCGACCTATTCAAACCTGAGAAGACAGGTGTGAAGGTTGACAAGAAAGGGTGGATAGTTGTTGATGATTACTTCAGGACAAGCAAGAAGGGAATCTGGTCATTTGGGGATGCTATAGGTCGTTATCAATTCAGGCACGTTGCTAATGATGAGTCGCAGATTGTGTGGTATAACCTCGTAAGAACGTTGAATGCTCAGCATGAGGGTAACAAACCAGAGCTTCTCACCATGGATTATCATGCAATACCTCATGCAGTTTTTTCATATCCGCCAATCGCAACTGTAGGGATGACATTGAAAGAGGCAAAAGAGTCAGGATTCAATCTTCTAGTAGGACAAGCAGATTATTCGATAGCAGCAAAAGGTTTCGCAATGGGAGATCCAGCATCGCTAGTTAGGGTTATCGCAGATGCAGATAGTAGAAAGATACTTGGTTCCTCAATAATAGGGCCCTATGCACCTATCCTGATTCAGGAAGTCATCAACCTGATGTACGCGCCGCAGGGAACATATCAGCCCATGTTTCAAGCTATACACATACACCCAGCCCTACCAGAGGTTGTGCAAAGAGCATTTGGTCGATTAGCTCCCATCGATGGAAACCACTCTCATCATCATCATCACTAGTCGCACTTGCAGTAGTGGATACTTGTCTGGAAGCAAACCTCGAATCCTTTATCAAGAGGTATAGGTTCCCCGAGAGAATTATGCAGGAATATGACCTCATTGTTATTGGTTCAGGGGTCGGAATGAGAGTCCTAGGTTTAGCCCATGAACAAGGGTTGAAATCGGCGGTTATTGAACATGGGCCAATAGGAGGTACCTGCCTAAATAGAGGCTGTATCCCGACCAAAATTCTGACATATCTCGCAGATGTCATTATGGAAACTAGACATGTCAGTAAATTAGGTGTCAAATTCAAGATCACCGACATGAATTATCCTGAGATAATGCAAAGGATGAAAAATCAGGTCAAGACTCTGAGTGACCGGCAACTTGGAATGATCAATGATGACAAAAACACTGATCTCTACCAAGGGACAGGAGTATTCATCGGAAAGAATGTTTTAGAGGTCAATGGGAGAGAACTTACAGCACCAAACATTATCATAGCATCTGGTTCTCGTCCTCTAATA
>JBHLRC010000294.1:0-2589 GCA_048882965.1 Candidatus Thorarchaeota archaeon | reverse complement strand
CAGCAGCATCGAAGCGACTCTTTGGTTTGAATCCCTCAACACCAATTCCGAAGATACTCTCAAGGGTGGTCTTCTCTGTCAAGGGCTTATTTCGGTCAAGCAATGAGATTCCACCAATAATCACGATGAATATGGTCAGATTGATTCCAAGCATTATAGGAATGCTGAAGGGCCAGTTCTGGATGTTAGTTCCAATAAGCTGGGAGAGAGATCCTCCAACCATACCGAACCCAACGACTAACGCCAGAGCAACTCCAAATATCACAATGAGCATCCGACTCAACGGATTCACATACTCAGCGGGGACAGGTCCAACCTTCTTCCCAGAGCCTGCATACTCATTGGCGACACTCTTTGGATCACCCATTCTCTCTATGGCCATCATAGCAGAGCCAGCAGTCATTGTGCCTCCGCCGATTCTCTCAGCCTCTTCAATCAAGTGAGTCTGAAGTTCGACGATTGCATCCTCACTGTCAAGAGGAAGGTATACTCTAACACGATCAAGATATTGATCGATAAGTTCCAATGGATCATTACTACTCAATATTATTCAACCTCCATTATGACTTCACGCATCTCGCGTGAGAGAACAGACCAGGTCTGCGTCATTGCTCCTAAAGCCTTCAAGCCCTCCTGAGTCACTGCATAGTACTTCTTGGGCTTCTGTGGATCATCATAGTCCCACTCAGAAACTAGGAGTTCACGCTTCTCTAATCGTCTCAGCAAAGGATAGACTGTGCCCTGTTCAAGAGCCAAGAAAGACATATTCTCATCGAGTAGCTTGACAGCCTCATACCCGTAAGCCCTTCTCTTGCTGAGAAGAGCAAGGATAGCAAGAGTCACAGCTCCTCGCTTCACTTCTTTGGACCATCGGTCCAGTTCCTCTTGCGTCTTTTTTGACATTGACACTTAGTTTACCTCTGTATTATCATTATCTTCACAGTTATTGTGTGTAACAATATACTGTACGACACATAGTACTATACATAATTTGTATATAAGTGTTGCCAACTAGGCGATAATACCACCCACACCTATATCTGATAGAGCGATGTGGTTTCTCAGGGGCGTAAACAGTGACTGTAAAGGTACGTGTCAAACGACTTTCTCCAGACGCGAAGATTCCCACCGCTGCGAGGATAGGAGATGTCGCATTTGACCTCTATTCTATGATTGATTATGAGCTTAGACCAAGAGAACGGTTTGCGGTACCCACAGGGATTGCAGTGGAGATTCCTCAAGGGTACGAAGGGCAGGTGCGACCTAGGAGTGGACTTGCACTGAAAGAGGGTGTCACTGTCCTCAACACTCCTGGAACCATTGACAGTGGGTATCGTGGAGAGGTGAAGACCATCATGATAAACCACAATGATGAATCGTTCAAGATCTCAAAGGGGATGCGTATCAGTCAGTTGGCTATCCGACCTGTCCCAAATGTAGAGTTCGTAGAGGTGGATGAACTCTCAGACACGGAGAGAGGAGAGGGTGGTTTCGGAAGTACAGGGAAATAACAGGTCGGTGTCGCAACGTTTTTAATCGTCAGCAAAGGAGAAAGACCCCACTGGGCCGGTGGTCTAGCCCGGCTATGATACCGCATTGACAGTGCGGTGGTCACGTGTTCAAATCACGTCCGGCCCACCACTTCTTTTCCTTTGTTCATAGGTTTAGTTCGATTTTATCTTGATGGATAGTTAGCTTAACCACAATTAAATAAAAATTTATTTGAATTTATTAATAAGTTCTATCTGGCCTCTATGCGATGATCGAAATCCTGAGGGGAATTTGATGAATAAACAATGTCAAATAATCGCGGTTATTGTAGCTGTACTTATTCTATCTCTCTTTTTTACACCCATTCTGGTTCGGAGTTCAATGAATTTTGATCACACTGTCTGGTCAGTAGCATTTGGAGGGATAAACTACGATGAGGGTTCATCAATCGTACCTTGTGATAACGGGGGCTACCTTATGTCTGGAAGAACCCAAGGGTTTGAGGTGTTACCACATGATGATGAGGTTTGGCTTGTACGGTGTGATCAGGATGGAAACCACCTATGGAATCGGACGTATGGTGGAGGGATGAAATATGGAGGATACATGAGTACACATCATCATTCTGTGACAGTAATCAAAGCAGAGAATGAGGGGTTTCTTCTTACAAGTCACACGACCAATTTTGGTCCTGGAGATGTCAATGGTTGGTTGATACATACAGATGGGAATGGGATTCATCTTTGGAACTATACTTATGGAGGAGCATCGGATGAAGTCCTGATCAAGTCAGCTAGAAGTAGTGATGGCGGATATGTTTCAGTGGGGTTCTCTGAAAACATCACAGCTGGCATAATTGATGGGTGGATAATACGTACAGATGCAGATGGACAACATATCTGGAACCGTACCTGTGGGGTTATGGATATTGGAGAGATCTTCACTGATGTGATTGAGGTACACCAGGGGAGATTCCTAATAGCAGGGTATCTTGGTGGTTTTAGTGATTTTGAGGATCGGAGTGGTGCACCACCCGATGTCTGGTTGTATTGTATTGATGCAGATGGGAATCATCTATGGAATCGAACCTATGGCGGT
>JBHLRC010000293.1:0-2595 GCA_048882965.1 Candidatus Thorarchaeota archaeon | reverse complement strand
GCATGACAGAGCGGGAACAGCAAACAACGCCGCTTGAAGGGCTGCCGGAAGCCGTAGTGGAGCCACGCAGAAGAGTCTCGATGGTGTGGCTTATCCCGATCGTGGCCTTTCTGATAGGCGGATGGCTTGCGTACAAAACATACGCGGAGCGCGGCCCTACGATTCGCATAGAGTTTGTTCTCGTTACAACAACCATATCCAACTAGCTATTTGCAAACTGCCTGGAAATGGTTATTGAGAAATCATCCTCATGATTCAATATGTGGTTGTTCTGTTGACCGCACCCACGAGGAGATGAAGGCTCGTTTCTCATGGGCTGAGTCTATTGGAGAAAGCATTGTCCATAATGCAGTCAAGTTATTTGATGAATTGAATTTGAAATCGAATTCCAATGAATCAAGCGTTCTTGTTTTCAATTCGGGAGGAAGTCTAGAATCCCCAGTCTACATTGAATTTGAAGCACCAAAGAATGAGATAATCAATGGATTACAAGCGCCCAATGGATCAATCTATGATGTTCAGCGACTAGAATCGAGAGATGACATCTTCTTTGAGACAACTGTTGGTATGAGAACAGCAAGGATGGGCTTTAGCCTCTTACCAGGTAGGAAATTCATGAATTTCTATATCAACGATATTGAGTTCTATGATGGTGATGAACCGGGTCTGCTCGAACTTCGCTTTATTTCCGATACACACCTAGTGGGAAACCTGGATTTTGAGGAATTCAAACGGAACGCTCGCGAGCTAATATATAGCAAGAAATACAAAAAGATCCATCTCATTGCAGCTCGACCTACTCAGAATAAGTATGCTTCAGTAGTTCCGGTCCAGCCTTGGGTTTTCTCTAAATTCCTTATTGTTGATGAGTTTCCAGATTCACTCAGAGATAATCTTCAGGCTACTGAAAATCAGATTAGTAATCGTTTCTATTCAGTCGCATTCAATAAAGATGGATCTTTGAGTGTCGTCAACAAAGAGCTAGGTTTGAAATTCGATAGATTACATTTCTTCGAAGATTTCGGGGACCGTGGAGATGAGTATACATTTGGTAGAGTGAATCCTGAGAAAGCTGTTGTCAAGAATGTAAAGCGTCAGATTCTTTCGAATGGCCCAATCATAGCTGAGATTCGTCAGAAGATGGAGATTGAATTGTTTGAGAATCTGGATGAATCGAGAGAGAAACGGACTGGAAAAGTAAGAATGCCTGTTGAATCAACCTTTAGGTTCTATCGTGATACGCCAAGAATAGAGGTGACAACAACACTCACGAACTGGTCAAAGGATCACAGGCTGAGAGTCTGCTTTGATCTTCCATTTGAGTCAGAGAAGTCTATAACTGCAACGCATTTTGGTGTTGTTGAACGAAGTGGTTCTCCAGAAAAAATACCTTCAGAGGATGAGCAAGAGAAAACGCATTCAACTTTTTCCGAAACACCTTCAGGAATACAACCACAAAAGCGATTCATTCGGGTCAATGATGAAAGAGGTATCGGAGCAATAACCATCTTCAATACAGGTCTACCTGAGGTCGAGCTTGCGAATCGCAACCGAATTGCAGTGACACTCAATCGCTCAATTGGATGGCTTTCTCGAGATGACATCCCTGAGAGACCTTACCATGCTGGACCAGGAGAGGAAACACCAGGTGCTCAAGAAATAGGAACTGAATATGTATACAATTATGGTTTCGCACTACACTCAAAGGATGAGCCGCTATATATGAGTTCAAACATCGCGGACGCAGCTTCCAAGAACACATTAACAATTTATTTGAATCATTCAGATATTTCTCCTAAACTGCTTACTCCGATCATCAAGATTGGTGATCCAAGAATAAGAATCTCCTCAATGCGAGTAAGAAATGATGCAGTTTTAGTAACAATGTACAACATTGAGAATATAGAAATTACAGTACCTTTGGAGATTGAGGAAGCATTTTCCACTATTACAGAAGTAATGATTGATGGTTTGAAAAAACAAGAACACAACATCACTGACAATAATGTCAGTCTGGTCTTCAGTCCTCGGGAAATCAAGATGTGCTTGCTAAAATGAAGAGCTCTGAGCTTTCCAAGGTCTATCAAATTCTCCAGTCGTCATTTCTCTCCGGAATACTTATGATAAGGGAAAACTGTGCCTCAATAATTGTGCGAGATTGTTACCGATAGATATGGACCTCCTGATGTCCTCCAAGTTGCAGAAAGAGAGAAGCCAACTCCGAAAGATGATGAAGTCCTCATCAAGATTCATGTTACAACAGTTTCTGTTGGAGATGTGAAAATGCGAGGCTTACTTGACCTCTCAGCTGGTCAGAAGTTGGCCGCTCGTCTGTTCTTGGGTTGGTCGAAACCCAAGAAAGACATACTGGGGATGGAAGCCGCAGGTGAAGTTGAGGCTGTTGGTTCACAGGTTATGAAATTCAAAGTCGTTGATCGAGTATTCGCATCAACATTTTGGGATGGTCTTGGGGGTTACGCCCAATACAAGTGTATTCCAGAGGACAGTATGATTGCTACCATTCCGGAGGGCATCTCATATGAACAAGCAGTACCAGTTCTTGGAGGTGGAGTCACCGCAGCAAAGGTTCTCAAG
>JBHLRC010000292.1:0-2596 GCA_048882965.1 Candidatus Thorarchaeota archaeon | reverse complement strand
CAAACATTGTTGACCGTTGACACTGAACATCTTCATCAAGGCAAATTTCTATGTGTTCAATCTTTCTGCGCTTTGTCATTGATGAGTCTGATGATTCATCATCAGTTTCGGATTCGTCAAACGGTCGTCCTTCAACCATCATAGTTCCTCCGGATATGTTGGTGAATACTGGAAATGCAGATAGGAGTTGTGGTTCGGTTCATACATGCCAAATTTTTGATTTGTTGCGCGATGCGAAGCTTTTATTCAATGTTCTGGCAAAAACGCAGGATAGTGTGGTCCAAATGGTTGACGAGGAAAAGTATAGAGTTGAAACTCCTGAAGAGGAAGAAGAAACTGAGGAGAAAACTGGACTCTTTAGACCTCTCCCTACAAGAGAGGAACCTAGGTTTGTCGATAAGGATGGAAGACCTCAGCCCATTGTAAAGGTTTTAGGTGTTTCAATGAGGGAAAAAAGGAAAGACCTTCTGATGCTCTTCTTGATTCCAGCTCTCGTTGGCCTTATTGACACCACAATATATTCCTATGTGATCACTGCAACGGTAGAAAGTTCTTCAACCTACCTCTTCTTTATTCCTGTCATTGTAGCGATTCCTATTGGATTAACATCTTCTGAAGCTGGTAACGCATTAATTGGTGGTTTTTTGGGAGCATTGTTCTTTCTTATATTTCTCATAACTTTTCTTTCATCCCCTGCAATACTGGTTCCGGAACTCGGAATTGGCAACTTCATACTGAGTGGGTTTGCTATCTCTATTGCTTATTTCATACTGATGACATTAGCAACATTGTTAGGTTCAGTGATTGGTACTATCGTTCGTGAATTCTTCTAATGAAACATGCATATAGAATGAATTGAAAACCGACAACACCATACCTAGGTGGAGTAGGTTGAGAAGCATTCTCCGATAGTAGTAGATTATATTAGTGAGCTTTTTTCTGTATACTTCGCAGTAACATGTCCGCCTCAGACTGATCCTTGCTACTATGGAATTGACATGGTCACACACAGAGAGCTTATTGCATCGACTGCAGGGATTGAAAAGATTGCTGAATATATCAAAGCAGATGCATGGATTTATCCAGTAAACAATACACTTGAGGATGCTATAGGTCTCCAAGACCTATGTCTTGCATGTTTGGATGATGAATACTCAACCAAGCATGCTAAACGGATTCGTGATAAGGTTCAAGAGCTTGAAACAACTCCTAATGGAAGTAACTATGAGAGGGATTTGTCAGAATGAAGATAGGGACTATCGCGAGTCATAGTGCCCTGAACATCATTTCAGGGGCAAAGGCAGAAGGCTTTGAAACTAAGCTATACTGCCATTCGAATCGCATCCCCTTCTACAAATCGTTTGGTCTAGAAGAATCGATTGTTGAGATTGAGTCTTTTGACCAGATATTGGATATGGATTTATCAGATGTCATCCTCATTCCCCATGGATCGTTTGTAGCATATTTGGGTCCCGAGAAAATCCTCAAATCTGACCTTAAGATATTCGGAAACAAAGAATTGTTGAAGTGGGAAGCAGACAGGAGTCTCAAATCCAAGCTTATGGAAAACGCGAAATTCAATGTGCCAAGAGAATATACCTCGATTGAAGAAATCAATTCTCCAGTTATAGCAAAAACATATGGCGCTGCAGGAGGTGAGGGATACTTCATCGCAAAAGATGCGAATGAAGTCAGAGAAAAGATGGAAGAATCTGTTTCCTACTCATTCCAGGAATACATTGTAGGAACTAAGGTATTTGTCACATATTTCAACTCCCTAGCAAGGGAAAGAATTGAGGTGTTTGGTGCAGACATTCGGTACGAAACTGATGTAGATGCCAATCTTCGTTTTGATGAAAGACCTAGCTTTGTAGTAATTGGTAACTTGCCGATGGTCTTGAGAGAATCGACACTCGCGAAATATTACGAGATGGGTGTTGCATTTGTGGAAGCCTTCCAACGTCTTAGCGATCAGAACATACCAGGTCCATTCTGTATTGAAACGATTATCGATAGAAACCAACAAATCTATAGTTTTGAATTCAGTGGCAGGATTGTTGCTGGAACTAATGTATGGATACCATCATCACCATATTCCTATCTTCAGTTTGGCGAGCACATCTGGATGGGTCGTAGAATTGCTATTGAAATCAGAGAGCTTTTAGAGATGGGAAGAATTGATGAAGCTTTGAGGTGATTGGTTTGAGTGAATTGAAATTGCCAACTATTGGAATGATTGGATCTCACAGTGCGGAAGAGATTGGAGTTTCAGCAAAGGCTCATGGATTTCGAACAGTTGTTGTTTGTCAGAAAGGAAGAGATCAACTGTATTCACATTACAACAGACATCTCTATGATGAAATCTTAGTCCTAGACTCATTCAAAGATGTTCTTGACGATAATGTTCAAAGAAAACTAGAGGATTTAGACACACTCTGGATACCCAATAGGTCATTCTCAGTCTATGTTGGATATGACGAAATTGAAAATGAGTTCAGGATTCCTATTTACGGAAATCGGAAGATTCTGAGAGTAGAGGAAAGAGGACTTCCGAGAGATCAATACTGGTTTCTTGAACAAGCCGGAGTCAGGATTC
>JBHLRC010000291.1:0-2599 GCA_048882965.1 Candidatus Thorarchaeota archaeon | reverse complement strand
ATGAGTCTGCAGCAGCACCACTCACCTTCATGACCGCCTGGCGAATGTTGATGTCCAAGGCGCGAGTGAAACCTGGGGATGATGTTCTGATAATCGGTATTGGTGGTGGAGTTGCAATAGCTGCATTACAGATTGCCAAACTTGCGGGAGCCCAAGTGATTGTAACTAGTTCTTCAGATGAAAAACTGGAGAAGGCTGCTGAATTAGGAGCATCGATTGGTATCAATCATCGCAACACTCCTGATTTTCACAAAGAGGTGTTTGCTATCACAAATAAGCGAGGCGTAGATATTGTTGTAGATTCGGTAGGAGAAGCAACCTGGGAGAAGAGTCTTCGCAGTCTCACAAAAGGCGGAAAACTGGTTACCTGCGGCGCAACAACTGGGCCAAATGTGTCAACAAACGCCAATCTAGTATTTTGGAAGCAACTCGAGATTCTTGGGTCTACCATGGGAAGTCGTGCCGAACTACGCGATGTTCTCAAATTAGTCTGGAGGGGAAAACTGAAACCTGTTGTTGACCGGATATTACCATTGTCAAAAGCTAAAGAGGCTCATGAGATTCTCGAAAAAGGCGAACAATTTGGCAAATTGGTCCTAAATCCATGACCTACCTAGTAATACCCCGATACGCACCACAATCAGACACCGTTTCATTATGTATTTTGTACTGGAATGTCTTGGTCAACAATGAGAGTCGTAACTATATGTCTCCCAGAGTCCTACGTTGAAGGTGTAGATGAGCTGATTGATCAGAACAAGTATCCAAATCGCTCGGAAGTAATTAGAATAGCAATTCGAGATTTACTAGTAGATGAGCTCTGGGGCGACCGCAAACCATCTAGCAATTTACCTCTTGTTGCTCAATTACAGAAACTTACACAAGTTCCTGAGCTACCGCAAAAACCGCCCTCTGTTTAGATACAACCGAACTATCTTTTTCTATAATTGCTCCCACGGATGCAAGAGCAAGACGGGGACTGTATTGCTATCTCCACAAGGAGCGAACTCAAAAATGTCAAAATTTCTCCGAAAACTACTGAAAAAAGATGAAGAAGAACCAAAGGAAAAGTCTGAAGCTGGGACCGAAGAAGCTGCAACTGAATCGGAGGGAACTGCAGAAGAACCAACGATGGAAATTGAAGAATCGGTAGAACAAGCACCTGCTGCAGAGCAAATTCCGGAGGGTAGAGGAGATACAATACCCTATCACGATTCCATTCAGGACCGCTTGGTATACATGTTGAATGATCCAAAGATGGCTGACGGTTTAGAGGGCACACATCAATTCACGCTTGAGTTTATGGCTATGGGTGAACGTTTCTGGATATCCAAAGCACCTCTTGGCGAGATTGAAACCAAAATTGGAAAAGCATCTGATGAAGATGCCCATATCAGGATTTCAAATGATGCTGTCGCCGAATTACTCGATGCATCAACCTTTTCGAAGTTCTCCGAGCTTTATTTGAAGTACTACAAGACTTCTGAAGCAGGGAAATTCATAAAGATAGAAGCGCGAAAGCCTATCACAGATTTGAATCGACGAGGATACGCTAGAGTCCCAGTACTGAAGTTGTTAATTGGTGCTGCACGGTAGTTGAATTGAGTGGTAATCTTTCTACCAATAGTTTAAAGTCTGGTTGTCAGGTCATCTGAACCAATCAGGTGATGGTATAGTGTCCGATATCAAGACTCCAGTAGTCATCATAAACTTCAAGACATATCCCCAAGCCACAGGGAAGAAAGCTGTGGAACTTGCCAAATCATGTGAATCCGTATCTCGAGAATTTGATGTACCCATTGTAGTCGCTCCCCAGATTCCTGACCTTTTCAGGGTTGTACAAGCTGTTGAGATTCCAGTCTTTTCGCAGCATATGGATCCGGGCGAGCCAGGCCGATTTACCGGTCATGTTCTTGGTGAGGCGCTTGTTGAGGCTGGTTGTTCTGGGACTCTTCTTAATCACTCAGAAAACAGAATGCAGCTGGCTGATGTAGAACTTGCTGTTACCAAAGCGAGAGCTCTCGATCTATACACGGTTGTTTGTACTAACAACCCTGCTGTGAGTGTTGCAGCTGCTACCATGAAACCAGATTCTGTGGCTGTCGAACCACCCGAGCTCATTGGTACGGGAATATCTGTTTCTCAAGCACAACCTGAAATAATCAGTGGGACTGTAGAGCTGATTCGTCAAGTGAACAAGGATGTCGTCATTCTCTGTGGAGCAGGAATAAGCAACGGCGAAGATGTTTCTGCAGCTATCAAGCTTGGTTCTCAAGGAGTTCTCCTAGCTTCAGCTGTGGCAAAATCTGACAGGCCTGCTGATGTCCTAAAGAGTCTTGCTGGACCACTCAGAAAATAGTCCCTTCCGGATGATTTTTCACGGGACATTATGCGCCTCGGATAGGCGAGATAGTTTGAAAGTGACTCTGGAGTGTGCACACTGCCTTCTTGAACGAGCTATCAATCAGGTGAAGCTAGCCACAGACGATCCTGAACTGAGGATGAAAGTAATTCAAGCTATGACGAAATTTCTAGGTGACAACTTCAACGGTGATGCTGTTCCGAGTCATATTGGTACTGATAGGGACCTTCTGGTTCA
>JBHLRC010000290.1:0-2613 GCA_048882965.1 Candidatus Thorarchaeota archaeon | reverse complement strand
ACCCCCAAACAGCTCTTAGGAGAAGTACATTTTGCTGCTCGTACTGTAAGATATGCTCTAAGGAAACTTCTGGCTAAGAATCTGATTCGTCGAATACCCTGTCTTCAGGACATGCGACAATGGATCTATATTCCTGCATAATCGGAAAAAGAATGGTTGGGGGAGAACCCCCCTACTTGTTTATTTGCTAGAGTTCATGACTTGCCAGCAACGTTTGCAAATGCCCGGTGTAGGCATGGTATTAGCATTGACCCACCCTTTGCAGTTAGGTGCAATATTGACAGTGCATCGTCCCATCCTGTGAGGATAGATCTTACTGCCCACTTCACGAACTTTGATTTTCTTCTGGCCGCCACGGCCTTTCTTGTGTGGCAAAACCTAGTTTCATCCTACGATGGCCTCTCTGGGCAGCATCGCTAACCTCTCCAGTCCACAGAAATCACTGGAGTCGCAGTTTCGTGAATAGATATAAACTCTTGTAGCGGTTTATATTGGTCGCTGAGTGAATAGCTGGACCTTAGTCACATCTCTCTGAACTGGTTTGTTTCTTTGAGCCTTCTGAACTTCTTCCCTTCTTAGCGCATCATCCATAGTCGTACTAAGTTTGTCCCCTGACACATTTAGATGGATCCTGTTATCAATTGCAGAAATAACATCACCTGGGACGATGATATCCACATCTGATTTCAGACCAGCTGCCTCGAGTTTCTCCTCAATGAAACTTCCACCAACAATCATTGAGACCGATCCATCAAGGTTGAAATTCACTGCGATGGCATGACCTACCTTCTTGTCATTCTTATCCAAGATGTCCATCTTCTCAATCTGTGAGAGTCTGATATCATCTTTAGGAATAGCTTCCTTGTCAAGAGTGGTCTTCAATGAATCAACAGTTGTATTGAGATGCACGTGCTCATCAATCTGTTTAATCAAAGAGCCATCGAACACAGGATCTTTTTTGGGTTTTACATTGATGGACTCAAGAAACTCTTCCCATCTAGACCCCGCTAGTATGAATTTCGATAGACTAAGTTTACCATCAAACTTGAACGTCATATCATGAACTTTTCCAACATTCCTTCCCGTTGAGTCGAGAACATCTGTCTTTTTGATATCTCTGCTGCAAATCGAACGTGTGAGTTGCATTCACTCACCTCACGACGATGTATTAACCATTGTTAATTAACTATTCGGTAGGTCCACCTTGTATCACTCAGGGAACATAACATCTCAAGTTCTTGTAATCCTACCATTTCAACAAATCGGGAACTATACTGGGGTTATTGCGATGGTAAAAACATGCAGTTCTTGTGGGTCTACTGATGGTGTTCAGTTTGTGTATAACTCATTCTCGGACAGCGGAGATTGGAGATGCAATACGTGTCTCAATAAGCAATTTCCAGAGGGTTCCCGCATTGTGAAGTTCACAGACACGTCCCATCCACTGCGACCTGCATATTATCTATGTATAGAGTCACAAGATGACTTGGATCTCATCATGACTGTTGGTGAACGAGCTCATTCACTAGGAGCAAAGGGAATGGAGGCATGTTTCTATGCAGCGTTCAAACGCGGCCGCAGAATCAATCCACAATCATTCGCCTTGGGTCATGATGGTAGTGTTGCAAAACTTCGCTCTCATGTTGATACCCTACGAATGTACTATGAGGCTTCCGAAAAACTTGTCATGAATAAATGAGGCACCTCGCTCACAACATAACGAATAATACTGGAGGATGAGGACACTCTTATTCGGAGCTCATTCTACTATGACTCGCAAGGACTCTGAATCAGTAGGAAATTATCGATATGAGATTGGACCAATCAGACCTCCGAGTGAAGCATCCAGTCTTCTGATTCGCGTAACACGGAATTGTGAATGGAATCGCTGTTTGTTCTGTCCAGTATACAAAGAAACCGAGTTCTCTGCTCGAGATACTGAACACGTTATGAGGGATATCGACTATATTCGAGAGTATATTGATTTCCTAAGAGAACCCTCAGACAACATTGTCATAGATGAACCGCTAGCCTATGATTCTGCAATGCACTGGTTTAGCCATGGCATGAAATCTGTTTTCTTGCAAGATGCAGACGCTCTTGTTGTTGGAGCTAGCAACCTGACCAAGATTCTAAAGCATGTGAAGGAAAATTTCACTGCCATTGAGAGAGTCACTTCTTACTCGCGTTCTTCTACCATCAATAAGATGAATCAGAAGGACTTGAACATCCTTAAGATAGCAGGATTGGCACGAATTCATGTGGGTTTGGAATCAGGATCTGATGCTGTACTCAAGTTGGTCCGAAAGGGTGTTTCAAAGAGTATCCACATCAAAGCGGGTCTAAAGATAAAGAATGCGGGTATGGAACTCTCGGAATATATCATGCCTGGTCTAGGAGGTCGAAGCCTCTCAGAAGAACACGCGAAAGAATCTGCTGATGCATTGAATCAGATTGATCCTGATTTCATTAGATTGAGACCACTCGCTTTTCCTGTTCGTGCTCCATTGTATGAGATGGTCAACTCTGGTCAATTTGACAGATGCAATGATGTTGAGATGGTGATAGAGCTTCAGACTTTCATAGAGAATCTTGAAGGAATTTCCAGTTATC
>JBHLRC010000289.1:0-2615 GCA_048882965.1 Candidatus Thorarchaeota archaeon | reverse complement strand
AGGCCAAGGGCACGAGGCCATTCAGAGCGACGTTCAGGTACACCTGGCTCTCAGTGCCGGGGAAGAGGCTACGGACGTCGGCGATCTTCATGGCTGCGATTCACCTCGGAGTAGGCGACGATGGAGGTCCCGACCATGTCCCCCATGACGTTGATGGTGGTGTTCCCCATGTCCACCAACCGGTAGATGCCACCGACGATGGCGGCAACCTCCAGGGGAAGGTTGAAGGCTCGGACGAAGATGAGGGCGATGACGAGACCCCCGCCGGGAATCCCCCCGGACCCCTCCGACAGGAGAAGTCCCACCAGGAGGATGGTCAGCATCTGGGTCAGGGAGAACTCCACTCCTGCCGCCTGGGCAGTGAAGAGGAGCACCGCCGAGAGCATGATGGACGTCCCGTCCTTGTTGATCTGAGCTCCCAGGGGCAGGGTGAAGGAATACACGGGCCGAGGGAGCTTGATCTTCTCCGCCATCTCCAGGGCAACGGAGAGTGAGGCCAGGCTGGAAGTCGTCGCCACGGTGGTGGCCCACAGAGGGCCGGTGCTCTTCAGGAAAGCCCACGGCCGCCGGTCCGTCAGGAGGAGCAAGAGCGTCATATAGACGCCTACCATCAGGAGCTGGGTTCCCCAGACTCCGAGGAGAAAGCGGGCCATGGGACCGAACAGCTCAGCCCCGTACCGCCCGACGGTGACGGCCATGAGGGCTCCGATCCCGATGGGTGCCACCAGGAGGATCCCATCCACCAGCTTCCTGAAGAGCTCTGCCAGGGCGGCGTAGGCCTTCCTGAGGAGATCCCTGGAGGCAGGGGGGAGGAAGAGCGTCGTGACACCCAACAGGACGGCCACGACCACCAGCTGGGCGACATTCCCCTCGGCGAAGGCCTGGAAGACGTTCGTGGGAATAAGCTCCAGGAGAACGTTCGTGATGGACGGGACTTCACCGATGGCGGTGTCGACTTCCCCCGTGAGCCTCATCCCTACGCCGGGGCGGACCAGGTGCATCGCTGCGAGACCCAGGGTGAGGGCGGCGGCGGTGGTGACGAGGTAGTACCCGACGATCTTGACGGACAGCCGGCCGAAGGCCCTCAGGTCCGTCAGGGCCGTGAGACCGGCCAGGAGGTTGAAGAAGACCAGGGGGATGGCCGCCATGAGGAGGAGCCGAATGAAGAGATCTCCCAGGGGCTCGACGACTCCGACCCGGGGTCCGAAGATGACCCCACCGCCGGCACCCAGGAGCATCCCCAGGAGGATCTGGGTGCCGAGGCCGAACCGGGTCCTCACCGAGACCTCGGGGGAAGCTCCCGTTGCTTCCGCGGGGCCTGACCCTCCTCCGGGGGCGGTGGGCTCCGGGCCCTGGGCCTCAGAGCCAGGGACCTCCTTCGTCACTCCCCCACCTCGAACCCCACCGAGGCCAGGTACCGGAAGGCCGCCTCCATAAGGAGCTCGTAGTACCGGGAGGCGTTCTCCCGGGTGAGGGGAATGGGGTGGGTCACGCTTGCCGGGTTCCCCTCCAGGATCTCCCCGTTGGGGCGGATCGTGTGTCCGATGCTCCACATGAAGCCCACGACCGGCTGATCCGTGCCCGGGTAGGTGAGGACCTCCTCCCACTCCCAGGTGTTGGAGTAGCCTCCCGGGGGCATGCCGATGATCGCTCCCAGCTGATTATCCGCCACGATGGCCACGAACTGGTCCAGGTGGGAGCCCCCATGCGGCCCGGAGAACACGACGAGGGGTCCGGTGAAGTGAAGGGGAGCGGGCCGGAGGATTCCGTCGGAATCCTTGGGGGCGTGGGCGAGCTTGAAGGGGACGGGATCCGTGACCTCCTTCCCCTCGGCCAGGGCGTCCATGACCTCGTCCTCCAGCCAGTCCATGAGCCAGGTCCCGTCATCGATGGTTTCCGGGCCCCCGCTGTCCTGGACTCTCTGCGCCTGGAACTCCTCCCGTTTCCTTTCCACGAAGGGCTCGATGACGTCGGAGATCCGGAGGGTACCGAAGGTGGTCTTGAAGGGCAGCGGCTGCAGGCGCTGCAGGGCATAGGGCCCCAGGGAGCCTCCGCCGCTCCTGGTCGCGTCTACGATCACGCCCCGGTACAGGAGATCCTCTGCCTGGGCGTCGTCCATGAGACGATCCACGTCGTCGACCAGGCTCGCTTCGAAGCCGTGCCATTGGAGCAGAACCAGCGGCCGCCTGTCGTCCGGGAGGTAGAGATCGAAGGAGGGGGTCGACCAACTCTCGGTGAATCCTGGGTAGAAGGGCTCGGACCAACCGGGCCACACCAGATCCTCGGGGCGGACGTAGGGGAGGGATACCCGGGAGATGGACCCGTCTTCCCCCATCACTCCCAGCTCCAGCGTCTCTCCCCGGAGATCCGGGGGAAGAACGGCAGTATTCAGCGTCATGGCTTCCGCCAGCTTCCAGCGGAACCCCGCCAGGGTGGAATGGCGGATATAGGGCATGGCTCTAGCCTCGAACTCAGCCATGGGCATCCCATTCACCGAGGCGATACGGTCGCCGGCCGCAACCTCCCCTTCAAGGAGGGCCACGCCCAGGGCGACATCCGCCACGAAGTAGGTCCCCTCCCCAGGACCGTAATCGGGCAGGATCCGAACCGGGGCC
>JBHLRC010000288.1:0-2686 GCA_048882965.1 Candidatus Thorarchaeota archaeon | reverse complement strand
TGAGGGCTGTTATCCGTCGTAGACCCATCTAGACTCCCTCCCTCAGTTGCTTGCCAGTGAGCTTGATGAAGACCTCTTCGAGATCCTCAACATTGTACTGCTGCATCAGTTCCGTTGGAGTACCAAGAGCTATGAGCTTGCCTTGGTCTATGATTCCTACTCTGTCGCAGAGTTCCTCAGCTTCTTCCATGTAGTGAGTAGTAAGGATGATGGCTTTCCCATTATTCTTCAGCTCCCTGATGAAGTCCCACACTGCACGCCTGGACACAGGGTCCATAGCCACCGTGGGCTCGTCAAGTAGAGCAACTCGAGGGTCGTTTATGAGAGCCATTACAGTACTCACCCGGCGAATCATTCCGCCGCTGTATTGACCAGCACGTCGGTCTGCCGCCTCCACCATCCCGATCTTCTCAAGCATGTTCTCGACTCGTTCCTTTAGCACATCTCTTGGTACATCATGGAGGTCTCCAAAGAGCTCAATATTCTCCCTTCCGGTGAGGTGCTCATAGAATGCTGGTTCCTGCGGACAGACTCCGATTATCTCCCGAACTGCATCAGCATCAAAGACCACATCGTGACCAGCAACTGCTGCAACTCCCTCAGTAGGTTCGAGAAGCGTACTGAGGATATTGATCACGGTGGTCTTGCCTGCACCATTTGGTCCAAGCAAGCCAAACAGTTCGCCCCAACCAATCTCCAGGTTAAGTCCATCAACAGCAGTGACTTCCTCAAACCTCTTGGTTAGGTTTTCTATCTTTATTGCTTGTTTAGTAATTGTAGATGACATGTGTATGCTAGTGCATAGTTTGTATATAATACGTGGAATCTTTTTGCATCAGAAAGCGTTTTGCGGCGCAAAGTGGCTTTTCGTGCATTTCCTACCCATATGCACACAAGATATATCGCGTAATGCACGCGATTCTGGGTGGTGCTTGAATGACTAAGGATGAGATCTTAGCTCAATTGAAAGAACTGGGGACGCGGTTTGAAGATCCCAAGATTCAGCGACGATTCAAGGATTTCCACAAGACGCTGCAGTTCATCTTCCCCGACATTGATGCTCAGATGTACATGAGGATTGGGGATGCAGAGCTAGTGGAGCTTGCTGAGGGAACCGTGGATGCCGAGATGACGGTGACTATGGACTCGACAGTCTTTCTCAAGATTATGGACAAGAGTGAGAGTCCTATGGCTGCCTACCAGGCTGGGAAGCTCAAGACCAAGGGAGAGGTTCCGGACCTTCTTAAGCTACAGAAGTTGCTGTTGTAGTTCTGACCCTCGCTGTGATGAATATTAAGGAGGCCATGACTATGAGGGTGCTAATCACCGCGCCTTTCTCAGAGTCAGGATTGCAACTACTAGAAGATGCAGGACTAGAAGTTCGACATGAGAGTTGGCTAGACACAGGCAAGCTCTACCTGGGGGATAAACTCCTCACAATCATCAAAGAGGGCGGCTATGAGATCGTAATCGTTGAGGGCGACGAGGTTAAAGAAGAGGTCATTGAGGGGTCAGATTTGAAGATCATTGCTTCAGCAAGAGACAATCCCAACAATGTTTCCATCTCTGCAGCCACTGCAAAAGGCATTCCTGTGATTGGAGCACCAGGTCGAAATACAAATGCGGTCGCAGAGCTGACACTCGCTCTAATGCTGAGTCAGGCACGGCGAATTGTGACAGCAGATCGCCTATTGAAGAATGACTTCATGGTCGATGACTACTCAGACTTTGCACAGATGTATAAGACGACGAAAGGCTTCGAACTGAATGGACGGACGGTTGGCATAATTGGTCTAGGAAAGATTGGATATGAAGTAGCAAAGCGATTACTGGCATTTGGTGCAGAGATTATAGTCCATGATCCTTACGCACCTAAAGAAAGGCTGAAAGAAGTGAATGCAAAAGACGTGTCATTGGAGGAGCTCCTGAGAGATTCCGATATAGTGTCGGTCCACTGCCCACCAACAGACGAAACCAAAGGAATGCTGGGCGCGGAGCAGTTTGAAATGATGAAACAGACTGCAATCTTCATCAACACCGCTCGTGCATCAATCACGGATGAGTATGCACTCCGAGAAGCATTGAAATCGGGAACTATTGCAGGTGCCGGACTCGATGTATTCTCAATGGAACCAGTGGACTGTGATAATGAGTTTCTGGAATTGAATAATGTTATTGTGACTCCGCATATTGGAGGCAATACTGTTGACACGATTGAGCGGCAGTCCAGGATGATTGCAAGCGATATTACAGCAATCCTTAACGGAGGACGCCCTGAGTATGTGCTAAACCCAGAAGTCCTGAGGAAGGAGGAAACTTAGAATGTCTGTTGCTGCGATAGATGCTGGTACAACTGGCGTTCGATGTATGATTGTTGGAAGACAGGGAGACGTCTTAGGTCTTGGAAGACGGACATGGGGATATGAAACCCCTGAGTTTCTTGAGATAGCAAAAGAGTTCGATCCCCCTCACTTCTGGGATTTGATATGCACCGTGACCAAGGAGGCAGTGAAGGCCTCTGGACTGCCTTCTTCAAAGATTGAGAGTGTAGCCACAACGAGCCAGCGTCATGGAGTAGTATTTCTAGATGCTGATGGAAAGGAGCTTCACGGTGGTCCAAATATAGATGCACGAGGCGCTATGTCTCAGTATGTGGTCGAAGATGCACTAGGAAAAAAGTTCTTGG
>JBHLRC010000287.1:0-2705 GCA_048882965.1 Candidatus Thorarchaeota archaeon | reverse complement strand
ACAATTGAATTACCCTACTTCTTCAAGTGTCCCAATCTACTTTATTGTTAACCATAGTTGTTATTCCGACAAGCCTTTAAGAAATGCTCTATTTATCCTTTTAATGATTATCTGGTCGATGAAGTTGGAAGAGACCGCTTGAGCCAATTGCAATCGGTCAAAATAGAGGCGAATACTTTTTACCTTGTAGTCAATGTCGTATTCCAATACTTCTGCTTGTTTTAATTCAATACTGCGGCCGTCAACTTTAGCCTTTACAATGAACTCTTCGAAGAATAGGTTACCCTGAATTATGATTACTGTAGGCACAAGGACTATCTCCTTTAGGTACCTGTACATCCAACTAATAGCTCGTCTTAGACCTTCATGTGCCGATAAAGAAATTGCCGGCAAATGTATTTGGCAATCGTCAGAAAAATAAGCAAGAATTTCTTCGACATTAGCCCTTTCTATAGCATCATCAAGAGCTTTCGCCAGTTCGCGAATCTTCTCAGCGCTTAAGCTAGCATCCATCTCCATTACCTATTCATTATACAATAGCAAATGCTTGTTTGTGCTGAATAATGTGTCCAAATAGACTACTCTATTATGACAGGATGCAATTGTGTTTCATCATATTGTCTGTAGATGCGCGTTTTTTACAGAATTACATACCGATGTGATAATCTTAAGTAGTGACGACAGAACTAGAAGATTCTCAGGACATATTAAGAGTTCATAGAAGCAAAGAAGAGGCTAAGAAGTTCTACGATCGCATCAGTACAGTCTATGATTTGCTTGGTGGTATATTTGAGCGCAGGCATGCAGGAAAAGCACTTACTTATCTCAACGTTCAAAGCGGTGAAACAGTCTTAGAAATCGGTTTTGGTACCGGTTACTGTTTGCAGCAAATAGCTCTGTCAGTGGGTAAGTCAGGAAAAGTCTACGGTATTGATATTTCCGAAGGAATGCTTAAGGCAGCAAGGGAAAGGTTGAGGAAGGTAACTCTATTGGACAGGGTGGAGCTTTACCCTGGGAATGCGTCTAATCTACCCTTTAGTACTGAAACCTTCGACGTCGCTTTTATGAGCTTTACTCTTGAGCTTTTTGATACTCCTGAGATACCCCTAGTACTTAAGGAGGTCGGGCGAGTGCTCAAGGCGGGTGGCAGATTGGGAGTTGTTAGTTTGTCTAAAACCAATGCAAATTCACTGGCTCTGAGAATTTACGAGTGGATACATATAAAATGGCCCAAGTATGTCGATTGCAGACCAATTTACCTTGAGAAATCATTACGAAAAGCCGACTACACAATTCAGAGAAAGGAAATAGCCAAATTATTGGTATTACCGCTTGAAATTGTGGTTGCTACAAAGTAGATGTAACATTACGAGCTTCTACTACCTATCTCAACCGCATTTAATTTAGTAATGTAAGATTATGCAATTGTTTCTACGCTTTCTTACGGCGTGTAGGGCTCTTGCCCTTCTTCGGGGGTGGTGGCAGATTAATGACTGCTGGTGGCGGTTCAAAATCCTTGCTACTAGTCGCTTCTTGTTCCTCTAGTATCTGCTTTGCACGGTAATAATGCTCTTCACTTTTCCCCTCAGGACAACCCTCTTGTTCCCAGATTGTGTGGGCTAAAGCCCTTATTTGTTCCTCCGTAGCCATAACACACCTCCTACCCAGATATTAGTATCGTATGTACGGCTAAAGTTGTCAATTACGTATCAGGTCTATAACAGCTACATACCACATAATTCATGTAATATTGGCATCCAACAATCATGCTTTTTGTGTAATTGATGGATAAATAAGTCCACCACTTAAAACTTATCCTACTATCGAATAAAGACAGCCATGATCCCGGCTGTGGGAATGAACGAGACTAGAACAATGATTAGGCTTTTCCACCATTGGATATTATGAATCTTACTTATAGCAATGACGGAGATAATAAATATCCAAATGAATGGCAAAACAAATACCCTGAGGTTCTCTACCCAGTTTGGCCAAGGGAAAGAATCAATACCATTGATAATAAGAATTGGTGCCAGGAAAGTTTCCGGTATCCACATGAAAATGAAAGTTGGGACATGGAGAGTGAATGCTTGAGAAGCAAGTGTCTGGTCGAAATTCCCTTTCCCTTTAACTGCTTTGCAGAGTAAATATGCAAGCCCACTATATGATAAAAAGCCAGCGAGACCTACGGGTAGAGTGGTAAACGTTTGGATTAGATACCATTTTTCAAGAGGAATTGTTAAGAATGGCTTAGTCACCGGAACATGTCCGAGTAGGTAGGCGATAAGAACGGTAATAGAATAGCATAAGCAGAAAATGATTACCCACCAAAGTCCAACCCACACTCCTGATTTATCTTTAGCGATTTCGCTAGAGGCTGTTTTTGGGGAAACAACAAATGCGTAGAAGTAATGTAAGATTCTTTTAATCATACTCTGCATATTATTCAGTAATTGTAACCTAATATGCAATAGTTCGATTGATGATCAAGTTCAACGACCACACAAAATAAGTGAAAGAAATACAACGTCACTTCTTACTTTTTCGTTAATAGCTATACATGCCTAATCTATACTTCAAGATCTAGACAATTTCGTTGAACACCCTCTCTTTAACCATAACGATTCTTTTTGCTACTATATCATCATGATTACGAATGTTTTAGAGACTTTAAAATTGAAGCAGAAAGCTCTTCTTCTATCTTA
>JBHLRC010000286.1:0-2706 GCA_048882965.1 Candidatus Thorarchaeota archaeon | reverse complement strand
TCATCTTGAACAAACGCGACAGCCTGTATCATCTGAGATGCCAAATCAGTCACATCCTTGACCTCTAGAGTGTCAAGAATCTCTTCAACAAGGATGTCGTCAGGTGATGCCTTTTTCTTGGTAGACCCCTCATCCATGTATGGAAAATACCTCTGTCGGATATTCTCGTCAAGTAGGTCCTTCTGAGAACTTTGAGTCTTCTTAGGCTTTGATTGAAACGCCCTCTTTTTCCGTTCTATTGCCCTCTGCTTCTCTTTCTCCAGCATCATCCTGATGTATTCTTCATCATCCATTTCATTTGTAGATCTTCTGCTAATTTCAATTGTAGGCCTGAGGAAGGCATCAAGTAGTTGTGACACTGAGAAATGGTCAATGTTCTTCTTTTTCTCACCATTCGGCATGCTTTAGTACAATCCGTCTTGAGCGTCTCCGTGTTTCCTAATATAATGCCTTTGAAATAGGACAGTAAAATTTGGGTCAGACTTCAGCCGCGACCTGTTTGGAATGCGAGTCTGATAACTGGCTCATACTCCTTTGCGCAGGCACCTCCTACACTGCTTCTTAAAGTATAAAGACTGGTCTATCTTTTCATGAAACTTATATCTTGTCAAGGAATGCGGAGAGTCGGAGGATTCGTAAGTGCGTAAGCAAGGAATAGCGTTGCTAGTCCTTCTCTTCTTAGTGGGACAGATCAGTGTAGTGGGTGTGACAAAACCTAGTGATATGAAACACACCTCCAGTAGCACGCCAGCAAGTGTAGCAGTAGAGAATGTAATCGATGATCCAACCTTTGATTCTGAACCGACGACAGTCACTGAAGGCGCGTCTGGTGAGTTTTCCTCGAGTTATCATCAATCTCTAGATGATGAGGACTTCAACTACATGGAACTCACATGGAATCATGTTGCCAATACATCTCTTGACTTCAGAAGTGGGATAGACGAGAACCTACCAGACTGTTTCGATTTCATTTATTTCTATCAGCAGTTCGAATGGCTTTCAAATGAAGTTCCGCTTGAGGCTGATTTCCAGATTAACTTTACAACAAGTCTGACTGGGAGTTTCGCCACTGAAGAAACAGGACAGCTTATGTTCAAAGTCTACGTCTGGATAATTGATTCATCGGGGCATTGGACACAGATACTCAAGACATTCCCTCCGTACTATGACTTCTACTATGAACGCGAGGCTCACTTCAGTTATTTTGAGCTCCAAGAGACATGGGCAGGAATGGTGGAGAATTCCTCTGGCTTGCAAGAAGACCCGGAGGATATCGTTCAGGTGGCAATCGGTCTGGCGCCCACGTTTGAGTTTGAATCGCATCAAGGCACTGAGCCTTGGCAATTCTACGATGGTGCAGTTAGTATCAGAATAAAGAGCATGGAACTTTGGGTCTACTCAGAGGAAACCCCAGGTCCTTCACAGGTTCTTTCTCCGATATACAATAGCACTTGGAACTATCCTCTCTCTGAGGTTTTCCCGAACATTCCTGAAGAATATGAGAACTCATCACGAGCCCAATTCGAAGACATCGAAACAGGTAGTGATGGTTCGGTCTATGTTCTTTCTCGTGTAACTACCAATTACGATTTCATTTCTGCACAGAACAAGTCGTTCATGTATCAGTTTCTGCAGAAATACAGTCCGAAGTTAAATTTGGTGTGGACAGCACGGAACGATAATCAGACAACTGCACATGCTATGGCAATTCACAACGGATTCGTCTATACAACAGGCTACATTAGAACAGACGACGAGTATAACAATCTCATCGTCACAAAGTGGTCATCAAATGGACAGAAAATATGGCAGACTGAGTGGGGAGGGATTTACGATGAGGAGGGAAGCGCAATAGCAGTCGCATCTGATGGAAGCATCTATGTTTGGGCCTCCTACCAGAGTATTAGATTTCCACCTGAATTCTACAAATCTTCTTTCCTCAAGTTTGACTCATCTGGGACCTTACTCTGGAATAAGACAAGCGATGTCCCCTTGTTGCCAGGACGAGCGGCACTGAAAATGCAAGTGGATGGAATGTACAGTTGGGACACATTGAATGTCGTTAAACGTGATCTCGCATGCAACCCGGTTTGGAATATCAGCAGACCAGCGTATGCTGTTAGCTTCGATGATAGTGGAGATATTTACATCGCGACCACTTGGTACTGGGCAGGACCGGGAGCAATCTCAGATGAGTGGCAGATGACCGTAAGTAAGTGGAACTCCAATGGGATTCAACTGTGGGAAAGTAACTACTCAATTCCGCTGGCAGACGGTAGCTACTTGAATTTCCAGTGTAGTTCTATTGATGTTGCTCCTGATGGAAGCATCCTTGCAATATTACATGAGATGCATCTGACTTACGACTATCATATGATAAAGTTCGATTCATCAGGAGGCTTTCTCTGGGACAAGATGATTGGAGATGATCATTGGCCAGTCTACGGAGGGCAGGAACCAGTACTCCGCATAAGTGAAACCGGACTTGCATATGTTGGGTTCCAACGTTGGGGAAACTACGGTTTTGAAGTTGCAGTATCTGCATTCGTTGTTGATTTTACTAAAATCAGTAATGTCATGACATTTCAGACATTGAAGTTTCCCGTGAACACCCTCAAGATTAAAACCGGTGCTGGTATGGTCGAACCGAATCTGATTCCATTCTTGTGCATTATGACACGTACTACAATCCAGGTCCATTTTTTT
>JBHLRC010000285.1:0-2707 GCA_048882965.1 Candidatus Thorarchaeota archaeon | reverse complement strand
GTTGGCATACCTGGATACCAGTGTACAAAAATCACATCTATGATGTCATTTCCAAGGTACGTGTATCTATGTCTGAGGTAGCTGAGAGTTCCATTATCCTTCTCGAACCGCATTTCAACGCGGACTGTGACGTCTCCGTTAAGACCAGGAATGGTTCCAACTCCAATTGTCCCCCATTCCTCATCAGTATCTACCACAGAGATACCCGCTGTACCTGTAATGTTCTCCACTTCTGCCAAGAAGTCCCAATCACCAATTGGGATCACAAGACTCGTCAGATTTGTAATGATGACAGCAGAGTCATTGCTTCTCAGTATATTGCAGTATGACCGAGGCAGTTGTGATGACTCATTTATCATACTCTCAATTGTATCAAGATGGTCCACCTCAAGGAACACCTTTTGACCGGGCTCTAAAACCGCAAGGAATGGCAACTGCGCCTCAATATATGGCCTATTGTATTCATCCTCAAAATACGCCCTTTGTAGAACATAGGTGAACTCGTCGCCCGGATCCACTCCCCACTCAAGCGAGTTATTGGACTGTGCAAGGATCTGGATAAACATCGGTGATGTGATTACCATCAAAACAATAATTGAGGTAAGGGGTTTGGACTTCATCTCATCCATAGGACTTACTCATCAACGTAATGAAGGTATTCATTCCTGACGGACTCACAGTATCTCCAGCAGATCGTCGATATGTTCAATCACCACAGTATCTGATGTTATCTTTTCTATTTCTTCTGGATCTAACCAGGTGAGAAGAATCGGAATCATCCCTGCATTTGTAGCAGCTACAACATCATACTTCACAATATTGCCTACATAGACACACCGTTGCGGATTTGTACTAAAAACTGACGCAATCTTCACGAGTAAGTAGGGTGAGGGTTTTCTATACCCTGGTACATTGGTGTACTCTACTGCCTCAAATAAACTGTTAATCCCTGCGTTTTGAAGGTGGTGAGTAGGATCAGTGAATCTATTGGACGCAATCCCAAGTTTGAACCCTCTCTTCTTCAGTTCTTCAAGACACTCTTTACATCCTTCCATAAGTTCTGGACTGGCCACCTCATGGAAGTTATCCCATTGCGCTTGGTAGTCTACTACTATATCTTCTCTGTTCTCTACTCCAAGTGAAGCTAGAAGTTTCCTATCGTACTCCATCCAATGCTCAGTGTCCGGTTTCCAATGAATGTCGACATTATTCTCAATCATGTATCTATCTAACCATTCATCGGGAGCCATTGTTGCTGCAATAATGTCTTCATCAGGAAACTCATGTTTCTCTCCGACACCCGAACTGCTTAGAAAGTCCCTTGTTAGGCCGCACATATCGGAAACTGTCTTGAACAATGTTCCTCCAAGATCAAAAATAACTCCCGTTATGTTTTCCAGCCTCATGACTTCAGAACAACAGACACACCTACTCTTGTATCCATCGCATTGACATACTCAGCTATCTCAACTCTTTTCAGTGAAGATTCAGGTGCATGAATGACGAATTATGGACTCTGTTAATGCTTCCCTGAAAGAGGTAGACAAACATCTAGAAACTAATCCAAATGATGCCTCTGCTTGGAATGCAAAAGGCATCTTTCATGCCCAGAAACACGAGTTCGGTGAAGCTCTCCGGAGTTTTGATCGAGCTATACATCTGAACCCTGACCTTGCACCAGCTCACACCAACAGAGGTAGAGTCCTACTCGTACTAGGTCCTGAAAAGGCAAAAGATGCGCTCAAATCTTTTGACAGAGCACTGAAGTACACACCAGATGATGTGCAAGTCTTACATGACCGGGCTTCTACTCTCCATGTTCTAGGTCGTACTGAAGAAGAGCTTGCATGTATACGTCAAATCAGTATACTTGCTCCTAAAGAGTGGGGTGTGTGGATTCGCATAGGTGATATTGAATTGGAGCTTGGCAAGTTCCAAGCTGCAATCAAAAGTTATGAGACCGCTCTTGATTTGAAGGAGGACTTGGTCCCTGCATATGTACACAGTGCAATCGCTTTTGGGATGCTGGAGCAGTGGAAAGAAGCAATGAAGTCAGCAGAGAAAGCAACAAAGATCGAACCTGAAAATGCAGAAGCCTGGCTCATCAGGGGAGATGTCTACCTCAAGGCTGGTAAGTATAATTCTGCGATGAAAGCTCTCAAGAAGGCTTCCGAGCTTAATCCAGAGGATGCAGCAGTGGAAAACACCATGGGCATGGTAGCGTATAAGGATGGCAAGCTCAACGACGCTGTCAAACACCTTCGAAGAGCTATAATCCGAAAGAAGGAGTATCCAACAGCATTACGAAATCTGAGTCTTGTTCTCCTGGAGCTGGAAGAATGGGCTGAAGCTGCTGAAACCCTAGAGCGTTTCACATCATATGTAAAGAATGATCCCAATATGTACGACGCTAAAGCGACTGCGTATGCTCACCTAGATGAATTCTGTCTTGCAGCTGAGGCTTGGAAGAAAGCCCGGAAGCTGTACAAGAAAGCTGAACATGAAGCCGAAGCAGAACGAGTTACTACACTTGGTAGGGCTGCAAGAATAAATTGCAGCAGACTGAAGAAAGCAGTAAAAGAACAACGTGAACATGAGAAGCTACAACATTGATTTTCTGACCGTCATGAACTCCTAAGAAAAAAACACAAGGTCGTGTAACTGAAACAGTAAAGGAAGTTGCAAAAAAAGCATCAGTAAAAAATAC
>JBHLRC010000284.1:0-2710 GCA_048882965.1 Candidatus Thorarchaeota archaeon | reverse complement strand
TAAATGATTTCTTCATCTTTGATATTACCGACTTCGATGCAAAACGGGCAAATTACCAACACTTCAATCCAACACTAGGTTGGAATTGGGACTGGAACCGATGGAGGGAGGAGATTCCTCAGACTATCACCTCGAGGAAGAAATTCAAACTCCCATTGAATGAGGTCCAACCTATTCTTGATTTTGATACGAATGATATACTTATTTTAAAGCACATGTTCGATGATGGAGAGATAACACAGAAGAAGTTGGCTGAGATTCTTTCAATGTCGGAGGCTCAAGTGAATAAGAGAATCAAAAGACTAGAGTCGGAGGGAATTATCAAAGGATACAGGTCTTCATTATCTGCAACTGAAGATGAACTCAATACTGTTTGTTTTATTGAATTGCAAAAACCTAATGATCGAATACTTTCTGTGTTTTACCAACTTCCTTTCAGTGCTACTATTTCCATGGAATCTCGTACCAGATTTGCTATTCAGACGGCTCTCAGTGCACAAAATCTGCGAGGGTTTCTGAAAGGATTGGATGTTCTCCGTTCATATCTTGCCTCTTGTTTTGTGCAAACTATCCATAATCCCAGAATGAGCATGGATTCTCATCCCTATGACCTCTATAATGAGAAAGAAAATAGATGGGAAACTCCTGGTAGTGAATATCTTCAGGATATCGAGAATGTCTTAAAGAGTAAGAAATAGTTGTTCATACAATATCAAGAAGAAGTGCGTTCCCTTTTCGTCCAACTTCCTTTAACACATTCATCTTTCGTAGACAGTATGTCAATCTCTGACCGAGTCTTCGTGATATACCAAGGGTTTCAATGAGATCAGAATTCCTGAACGGTTTCTCAAGTGAGTCTGGAATGAAGTGTAAGAAGTCTGATGGTTTCTGATACAGACGTTGATCGACAACATCGATTAGTTTCCTATCTATAATGCTCCATCCTCGTCTTCGCCAACTCCCCTTTCCATCTTGTCGCCGTATTTCCTCCTCCTCTATTAACAACACATCAAGTGAGAAATTAGAATGAGCAACCAATTTTGGAATCCGCACCAGCTCATCAAAGATATCTTCAAAACCACACCTCTTTGGAGACATTCGCCGGCTCAACTCGGTCTGTCCATCTAGTGTCTGTTTGACAATCCATTTCTTCTGAGGTAATGGATATACTAGCCTAACAGGATGGTTCTTGACAAGTGAACGGAGCTTGTTTCTAATAGCTGCAAAATTACGTGTCTGAATTTCTATAAGGAGGTCGTCTTTGACAACGTCTACAACAAATCCATCCACCGAAACCTCAGTGTTGGTGTTTTCGTCTTTGTAGAGGTCTTTCAAACTTGCATGTAGAGACCGTTCTTGCAAAGTTCCTATGATCGGTCCCTTTGACATGAAATTCACCTTATTGTATCAGAAGTGGAGTGTCCATATTGCTGCGTCACTATGAGGATACAATGAAGGGATGACAGATGTCTCTTTGAATCTATTTGCAGAGTAGTACTTGTAGACCTGAACTCTTTCATGACACCTAGGTGTGCGTTACTGATGTCATTTGTATCTGTCGTCTATTCAATGATTACTACAGCGTCTACAAAGAGCTCGTACTCTTCATCCTCGACGATGTTAAAGATGAGGACTTTTTCAACATCAAATTCGCCTCGTATTTCAAGAAGTCTTGACTCTGTTAGCAGTTTTACATTCGACTTCTCAAGATCCTTTTCTAGTTCAGGTGTAGTCATGAGGGTTTTGTCAGGAGTGAGCAGAACTACTCTGTCTGTCTGTTCTGTTAACTTAATTGCTAATTCAACTGACTCATCTCCAGAATGGAGAATCAAAGTACGTAGGTCCTTGAAATCAGCAGGATTCTTAACATCGAGCCAGACGCCATGATTGAGAAACTCCTCTTGACCAACAACACAGCCCGGTTCTGGTATAGATGTCATCTCAACTTCATCGACATGTTCTCCTCTTCGACGTCTATAGTTTGTTATTGCTTCATGAAGGGCGTCTGCAGCCAAATTCGAACAGTGCATCTTGATTGGTGGTAGTCCATCAAGCTCATCAGCAACGTCTTGCCTTGAAAGTTTCATCGCATCGTCAAGAGTCATACCCTTGACCATTTCAGTAGTCATGCTTGTTGTAGCGATTGCTGAACCGCATCCGAAGGTTCTGAATTTCGCATCTGTAATCTTCTCACCATCAATGCGAATATAAACCTCCATGATATCACCGCATGTTGGATTTCCAACTTTACCAACGGCAACATCTTCTCCCTCTAATGTGCCAACATTCCGCGGATTGCGGAAGTGATCCAGAACCTTTTCACTATATTTTGTTGATTTCATCTTCTTTCACCCTTTCTTGGGTTTGTAAATCGGAGAGAGTTCTCTAAGCCGTGAAACCACATTCGGTACAGCTTCAATTGCTTTATCAATGTCATTATCTGTATTAAATCGGCCTGATGTAAATTGAAGTGACCCATGTGCTTCTTCATGGAGCAATCCGGTAGCAATCAGAGTGTGTGACGGCTCAAGCGTTTTTGAAGTACAGGCTGACCCAGTCGATACGGAAATTCCTAGATCTTTGAAAGATAAGAGAATTGACTCGCCTTCGATACCATCAAATCTGAAATGAGCATTGGAAGCAAGCCGTTCAGTTGGATGCCCATTAAGATGACTATCAGGTACTTCTTCCAAGATTTGTTTGATCATTC
>JBHLRC010000283.1:0-2724 GCA_048882965.1 Candidatus Thorarchaeota archaeon | reverse complement strand
AATCCAAATCGAGTCACAACCAACGGCTCGAATAAACACTATTGGCATTCACCAGATTTAGCACTACCATGTCACTCAAAATACAATTTCTAACCTAGCACTACTTGCCCGGTTCTATGTAGTAATACTCACCGGATGCTTTCTGTTGGGCATCCAATTGTGACCCATCCTTGTTTACCCGTGGTCTACCAGTTTGCGGATCCCTTCTAAATGTCACAGCCATCTCCCGTAGAAACGTGTTCATCCCATTTCTGAGAGTTCTTACGGAGGATGCCACACCAGACTTACCGGGATCACCCCCAAACACAACCAGACTATCACTAAGATAGTCTGCCATCAAGATAGAGTGCTCAACGATGAATGCGGTCTTCATTTTATTTCGAACCAAACGACGAATTGCTCTTGAACTAGCAAGTCTCTGTTCGATGTCCAGGAAGGCTGAGGGCTCATCGAAAAGATAGATGTCAGCTTCACGTGCAAGACATGCAGCAATCGCAGCTCGCTGCATCTCTCCACCACTGAGATCGGATATCATGTGCTCAAGAAGATTCTCGAGTTCAAGCCTATTAATTACGGAGGTCTTGAAATCAGCTGAGTCGACAGTGTTTCCCCCTGCTGCTCGGAGGTACATTCTCAGATTGCCATCAAAGTCTGTGGGGATATACTGCGGTTTGTAGCTGATTTTGAGATCTAAGCCAGTGACTGTTTTCGTTGGGGCTTCGCCCTCATCAGGCTCTAGTTCTCCTGCAAGCATTCTAACGAACGTGGTCTTACCTATGCCATTCGCACCTAAAATCCCAACAATCTGTCCCTTAGAAACTCGACTGCCCTTTATCTCAAGCGTGAAGTCTTCAAAGCTCTTCTTCATGTCACCATACTCTACCATAGCTTCTCGTGACAGATATTCCTCATCGTCAGCACTCATCCCCTTGAATGATATCGCTGTGTCCCTAAATCGCATATTTTCGTCTGGTATGTATCCATCTAGGAAGATGTTCACACCAACTCGAGTACCATGTGGATGCGACACGATACCATAGACTCCAGGATTGCCATAGAATATACAGACTAAGTCAGAAACGTAATCGAGAATTGAGAGGTCGTGTTCAACAACAACTATGGTCTTACCAAGCGCAGATAATTTCCTAATTGCACGAGCCATCCGTAGGCGTTCTCTTACGTCAAGGTAAGCAGTGGGTTCGTCAAAGAAGTAAATGTCACCCTCACGAACGATGGCAGCTGTTACAGCAACTCGTTGAAGTTCACCACCTGAAAGAACCTTGATTGGTCGATCCCAGATCTCAGTGAGGTTCATATCTTCTTTGAGTTCCTTTAGCCGACCTGACGAGTCTGATGATTCTAATAAATCGCTGATTGGTTTGTCAGCAAGTTCTTTGACCTTTGGCAGGTCTGTTATGTTCTGTGGTTTCAAAATAGGTACTAGTGATCCTGCCTGTATCCTCTCAAAGAATGGTTGTAACTCAGAGCCACGATATTGTGTGATGATCTCATCCCAACTAGGAGGATCTTCAATCCTTCCAAGGTTAGGCAACATGTCTCCAGCAAGGATTTGGACCGCAGTGGTTTTTCCAACGCCGTTTGGACCAATGAGACCAAGTACCTGTCCATCCTTGGGTATTGGAAGTCTAAACAACTTGAATCCGTTCACGCTGTAACGATGGCTTGTGTCGCTTTCTAGTTCCTCTGGCAGGTTGACAATTTTGATGACATTGTAGGGACATTTCTTGACACATATCGCTTCTCCTGAGCATAGGGACTCCACTATCACTGGAGGTTTATCCGGTCCGTCTGGAAAGATGACAGTCTCATCTCCAGTCCTTACTCTGGGACAGAACCGCTGGCACTCGTGTGTGCAGTCTTTGGGTCTGCAGCGATACTTGTCGACGATGGCGATACGCATCTCTTGTTTCAACACCTGTAAGGAACTATACGCGGATGATTTTGGAGACTATTTAGCGCTTTGGCTGAGTGATGTTGACGGGATAACAATCCTTTTCTGTAATTACGAGAAACTTTGCTTGGAACGAACTGTGATGAAAATACTGGATAAACTTCTTGAAGTGTTTGGGAAACGACGATCACTTCTTCTCGGTGCCGCAACACAGCCAAATGATCTGAAGGCATACATATACGCAGTTCGTGCCAGCGCGTACTATCGAATCACTGGAAAGAAACTCCCAATTCGGAGTTTGCCATCAGGTGAAGATGTAGGGGATATGACAAAGAATCTTTCACCCTCTCGTCGACTTGCGAGACGTGACTTGTGATTTACACCCGGTTTGTCATCAACTTTATAGCCTCACAAAATAAGTTGTTAAGGGGATAGAAGATAACTAGCAAGGCTATTAGCGTGATCATAGGTATTTTTCTTCTTTGCGCAGTTTACATGCCCATTGTTTTTTTGGAATCCCCTGATGATGACACTTTAGGAAAGTTGACGATAGTCTATAAAGTCTATGAAGAGAGAAGTGAATCAGACTGGAATGAAAGCGCAGATAGTTTAACTTACTATGTTTCTTCAAACAGCATGAAAGCAGTTTTGAAAACGCGGTACTATTTTGGATATCCACTAGCTGCTGATGTAGAAACCTGGGATTATTATGAATCAGTGACCCTTGGTACGCATACAGCGTTGATAGTGGGTACATCTGACGCCTATGGCTATGATTGTTGGGATTGTGAGATAAATAATCAGACCTTTTT
>JBHLRC010000282.1:0-2728 GCA_048882965.1 Candidatus Thorarchaeota archaeon | reverse complement strand
TCATAAGTCTAGCTTCTGGGAAAGCATCTTGATGTGTGTAAAATCAAATGAAATTGCTTACCACTTTAGAGGCCTGACTCAATGATTCGGTTTATGCCAATCTCGACAATATCTGCACAGTAGGAAGTGATTCGCTCTAAGTGTAAGGTGAGTACTATTTCATGAGTTGTCTTATCTTTTCTTGAAGCGCCGACTTTCTGAAGAGATTCTGCTAGCTCCGTAGCAGCTTTGAGAGTCTGCAAAGCTCTTTCGGAACTCGATGCGATGTCCAACTTCGTAGTGGATCTTTTTGTAGTATCAATACTAAAGAATGCCTTGCTAGTGTCCTCATATACAGTGATTATTTTCTTTGTCATATTCCTAAGCGTAGGACTTAGTTTCTTTAGTTGTATGAGTTCGTTTATTGCAGCGCAGATGTGGTCCGCAATTCGTTCAACGAATTTTGCTGCAAGACTAAAGCTCAGAGCATCTGGTGGGGTCAATGCAATTCTTCTTGCATATGATGGATCTCTTAATACAATATGACAGAGTCTTTCAACGAAGTACCTATGTCGATCTACATCTTCATCACGGTCGATTATTTTGAGGTGGTCACTTGAATCATTATTCTCAATCATTGAGAGAAGGCCATTGAGCATATACTTAGTAGTAGCAAATTGCCTTCGAATGATTGGTATGATTACTTGCTTTTCACTTGTATCAAGAAGAACAAAGCTCTTGCTATGTTCATCAAGAATTTCGAAACCAGGAAGTCTTCTGATCCACTTACTAATTTCTCCTCTCGTTGACATATCAAGACCGTCGTCAAATTTGAGTTCCAACTCGTTTGTTCCAACAATGTAGGCACCTACTAATAGATTGACAATATTCTTTGTCTGGTCTTTTGTCAACGAAAGCCTAAGAGGTTCAGATTGGGGTGCTTCAATTGGTGGAGGAATTATCCGCAAAGTTCCTTCTAAGGTTCTCTCTATTCGAACCTCAGAGTCCTTCGTGAGTTTGAACTCATCACACCAATGTCGTGGAAGGTAAACGTAGAATGAGTTTCTTACTTGGTTCAGCTTCCTTGTTGTGGTAGTTGTGGTCATTGTGTTCAGCTTCCAAAACATATGCAACAAATGCTGGTGCGTGAAATCTACCATTTAATATTAAGCATATGAAGCATTTACAACAATTACTTGCATGTGCTGTTCATGCCTTCGCCTTAATTCTTGGTTTGTTTGCGGGGACTAGTAAGAAAATCATTGGAGCCGATAAGATGAATGATACAATGAAATTTCTAGTTTTTCTAGTAATCGGATTGGTGGTCGGCGCTGGTGCAACACTGATTGTAGCCCCACCCGCCAGTAGTCAAACCTACACAATAACAACAGCAGGTTCAACAACTGTGTATCCCCTCTCTCAGGAGTGGGCTGTTCAGTTCAGTGCTGACTATCCATCAATTTCAGTGAGTCCTAGTACTGGAGGATCTGGTCTTGGGCAATCTCAAATCGCAGATGGCTTGATAGACATTGGAGCTTCAAGTTCCTATCCCGATGAAACCTATAGGAGCACAAATCTTGATGTTGAAATCATTCCAGTGTCTGCAGATGCATTAGGAATAGTTGCTAATCCCGCGGTAAATGGAAGCATATTCAAAATGGACTGCGATATGGCAGTCGCCATTTTTCAAGGAAATATTACAATTTGGGAAGACTTCGAGTCTACGTTCAATGTGATTGTTGATGCAACTGGTCCTATCAATGTCTATGTTCGTTCTGATGCAAGCGGTACAACAGCAACCTTTGCCAAATGGCTAGAAACAGCTGATGAAAATACCAATGCAAATGCTGCTGAGTATGAGTGGGGACTTGGTCATAGTGAAGTGGTATCATGGCCTGGCACTCATAGCTCAGTTGATGGCAATCCTGGCGTTGCATCTGGGGTCGAAGGCGACACTAAAGGTATTGGCTATGTTGGTCTTGCTTTCATGGAAGACTTAACTCCGGTTGACCTCTACAATCCTGGCATAGGTGATTATGTCACTCCATCTATTGAAAACGCGTTGAAAGCACTACCAGAAGAGATTACTGATCCTGGTCAGAACCTGATGAACTCTAACAAAACTGGTGCCTATCCAATAGCGAGGTTGTTGTATTATCTCGTTAATCTAGACAATCTCCACTGGTACACGATTGTGTATCTGAATTGGGTATTAGTTCAGGGACAGCAGTACATCTCAACAGTTGGCTACGTCCCAATCAGTGGAACCTCTGCGATAACATATGCATTAAGCGTTGTTACAGCATTATCACCTACTACATAGATATCCTCTGAACATGAACGTCATTCGATGACCTTAATTCGGGGTTGGACATGATGTTCATGTAATCTTTCAGAGGAACCTCAAAATGAAATCAATATGGAAACAGAAGGGTGGCTTAATGGCTGGCATTATCATCGGGATTCTTCTTGGAGCAGGAGGTCTCATCTTCATTAGTCCCCCACCCGGCAGTGGTGTTCAAGGGACAATAACTACAGCAGGTTCCTCTACTGTCTACCCACTGTCACAGACTTGGGCTGTAGAATTCAATGCAGTCTTCCCTGGGATCTCAGTCACTCCAAGTACCGGAGGTTCAGGATTAGGCCAATCTCTAATCGGACAGGCTCTTATTGATATTGGGGCATCAAGTTCGTTTCCGAAACAAGACTATATCGACGCTAATCCCGAGGTCGAAATCCTTCCAGTGTC
>JBHLRC010000281.1:0-2728 GCA_048882965.1 Candidatus Thorarchaeota archaeon | reverse complement strand
GTTCCACGCTTGACCTCCACCTAGTTCACCATTGACCTCTGATTAATTTGTAGAACTTGGATAAATGTTAGCCCATCACCGAATGGGTCAAGAAAATGAAGTAGAATTCAATCGTAAAGAGCTGGCAATTACCAGCTCCGCTTCTTCTTTTTCTAATCACATCTAGAAACTTCTCCATTCAAAGAGTATCCTGAAGTAGAGAATAAGTCAAGCGAAGCTCAATAGTTAGACTCCAAGTTTTAGCAAAATTCTATACTATATATAGTAAATTTGCACATGAATTATCATGCCAACTTCAAATTATACCCCACAAACTCCCAAGGAGAAGGTTTCCTTTCAGGCCTTTAGGATTCTAAAACAACTAGATTGTGACAAGACCGTCCGTGAGGAAACAATGTCATTAATCGAACGAGCTGACACTAAGAGTCTACTGAAGCAGGGGACTCCGAAGGGTTTGGCTGCAGGTACGGTGTACATTGCCTGTATCTTATGTGAAGATCGAATGACACTAGATACAATCGGAAGTGTCGTGGGTCTATCAGGAAGCACAGTCGGGAAATATTACATGCAAATTGCAAGAGGTCTTGGGTATTCAGAAAGATAATGGATCCAAGAATGCATCAGTCAAGACCATGAAATAATTCTGAATCCTAATGAGCTGGAAGTGTACTACTCCAGCTCCCTCTTCTTCTTTTTGACTGAATGGTGGAAGCGAACTCACTGGTGTGGTTGACATATTCGTCTTAGCAAATGAATACATGTAGAGTTAGTGAATGATAAGGATTCGATTATGATCAGATGAAGGGGAATCTACTAGATGTGACTGACAGTGTGCCGTCCAAATTCATACTTGCAGGAAATGTGGTGTCTGAATATATCCGTATAACCACGCCTTCTGGTGCATAAAGCCAGGCTGTTGAGAATGTTCCAGTGTTAGAACTCATAAGTGAGGTGAGTGGTGTACCGCCTGTACCGGATATGTCCACGTGCCAAGAGTCAGAGTTTGATGTGACTTCAAAGGTCACACGGACTCCTGTGTGAAACGGACCGTAATTCACAGTTGTGCTATATTGTAGATGTGTAGTCATACTGCCTAATAGCTCGATTGGTATGGAGAAAGTACTAGGTGTTGCTATTCCTAGGTAAAATGAAACTCCAACCAGAATGCCAACGACAACAATGAGCTTTGCATTCTCTCGGATCCTCGATTTCAGTGTCGATTTCTTCTTGCTCTTCTTTTTACTCAAGACTTTCGCCTCCTAACCCCCTCATATAAGGACAATCCACCTATTTAGTCGTTTGAAAACTACCTGGATATTCAGAAGGATATATGCTGAGTCTAGATGAGCATGAACTGGACACCTACCATGGGAGAATGAAACAAGGACGGCAGTTAATGACAGAACCTATAGTCAACAAACCATAGTCACGCCATTTGGGTGAGTACGCTTTTTACGCCCTTGTTTCTCAAATATCATTATTGCTAACGTTTTCTAAAGTAGACTACAACCAGGAGGACTATGACAGCCAGCTCGAGTGCGCTAATGGGTAGCAGGACTGGTGTTAAATCGAATCCTGTTGAAGATGTAGTAGTAGGCTCCGTAGTAGTTTCAGTCGTATAAGGTGGATGTGGAACAATGTAATCATATATTGCCAAGTTATCAATAGCCTGACCAGTTTGACCAAGGAATTGAAAGTAGCCCAATGGGATATTATGAACACCAGGCCGCCCGGACAAACATATTGTTCCATTGAGATATATGTCGAAGTGTCCTGTATCATCTCTTGTGATGTCAAAATGTGTCCACCTATCTGACCAAGTACTCCCTGTAGGTCCAATTTCATATCTATCCACTACTGTGTGTCTTCCATCATCAATATACCAAAATTCGATCAGTGGTTTGTCATAGCTGGTGCCGGGCCAAGAACCGTACGTCAGGATGACGAAAAGATAGCTGTAGTTCAAATGGATTTTTGAAATATTATTTTCACTAGCTAGTGGATAATAGTAATCTGAAAGCAAGTGAATAACACACTCATGACCAGGGGTATCGACCACATACAGATCGAAGCTCCATGTGCCATAATTAACTGAGTGGTTTAAGTAAGCGACACTATACAGCTGGCGCAACCAATCGCCTCCGGGTCCTGTAACCCTCAATGTTTTATCAGCAGCAGAGTAATTCGCAGTATTAGCAGGATAATACTTATCCTCAGTCCTATTGAATACAGTCCCATAGGTTTGCCAACCATCATAGTTCATGTCATTGAAATTATCAGCGATGAGCTCTGTTGCCCTCACCGCGGGTTGTATTGAAATCATCAACAGAAGAACGATGATAACAAGAGGAATAGTCAATCTTTTTTCCTGTATCTTCAATTTCAGTATCTCCCTTTCTTGACTACACACGAATTTGTAACCAATCCTGTAACATCGGTAGCATAAGAATTTAATCCAAGTACTAGACCCGAATAATCTAACTCCTGTTGTAGTTTTTCTCGAAAAATCTTGGAGCAAACTGAACTCAAATACTGGAGGATAATAGATGAACAAGTCAAGTGACTTAAGTGAAAGCGTTATTTTCCCGAAAGGTAATAGAATCACAAACGGTAATTTTACAGGAACACCATGGGTTGAAACGTTGGTTCCTGACGACGACATCTTCAATTGCCGAGTACTTAATGTGACTTTTCCACCAGGTGCAAGAACTGATTGGCATAGACATCC
>JBHLRC010000280.1:0-2734 GCA_048882965.1 Candidatus Thorarchaeota archaeon | reverse complement strand
ACCTCAAGGGGTATTTCAACTACAACAAGGCCGCGGCCCTGCATTTCAAGAAGATGAGGTACGGAAAGATCGTCAACATCTCCTCTATCAACGGGATGCGCGGCAAGTTCGCCCAGACCAACTACGCGGCCAGCAAGGGCGGCGAGATCGCCCTGTCGAAGTCTCTGGCGAAGGAGCTGGGACGCTTCAACGTCAACGTGAACGTGGTCGCTCCAGGCCTGGTCCTCACCGACATGATGGAGAGCCTGGCCCCGGAATTTCAGGCCACGGCCCTCTCGGAGACGGTCCTGGGACGCTTCGCAACTCCTGAGGATTGCGGGAACCTGGTGGTCTTCCTCTGCTCGGACCTTTCCCGCCACATTACGGGGGAGGTGATCAAGATCGACGGGGGGCAGTACATCTAGGGACCTGGATCCGAGGACCAACAACGCGGCGCCGCGTTCTCCAGACGACGGCCGCGAGTGGAGAAACGTATGTCAAGAGTCGGAGTCATCGGAATCGGGCACGGGCGGTTCGGGCGCAGGTCCGACGCCACCGTGCAGGAGCTGGCTTTCGAAGCCTTCCGTGAAGCCCTCACCGACGCCGGGATCGGGCGCCAGGAGTTGGACGCTTCGGTCATCGCGGCGGTGCCGGAATATCACAAACAACGCTCCGTTGCCGGGGTCGTTCAGGAGTATCTCAACCTGAATCCCCTGCCCACCTGGCTCACGGAGGTCGCCTGTGCCTCCGGGAGCGCCGCCATCCGCACCGCCTGGATGGCGATTCAATCCGGGTTGCACGAAGTGGTGGCAGTCATCGGGTGCCAGAAGATGACCGAGCTGGAGACCGCTGATATCCTGGCCCTGATGGGCCGGGTAGGGGAGGTGCAGTGGGAGAGTGTTTTCGGCACCACCTTCCCCGGGTACTACGCCATGTTCGCCACTCGACACATGTACGATTACGGCACGACCCGGGACCAGCTCCTCCAGGTGGCCATCAAGAACCACCACTATGGGGCCAGGAACCCGAATGCCCTCTTCCAGAAGGAGATCACCATGGAGAAGGCGCTGGCCTCCGACCCGGTGGCCTCGCCCTTCTGTGTCTACGACTGCTGCGCCAACGCCGATGGTGCGGCGTGCCTTATTCTGGCCAGGGAGGACAAAGCCCGTGAGGTGGCCGGTGACAGGGTCGTGTGGCTGGACGGGGTGGGGTGCGCCACGGCCAGTATGTCCGTCCTGCGACGACCCCACCTCACGGGCTTGCCTTCGGCCAGCGAGGCAGCGGCTCAGGCCTACCGCCAGGCCGGTGTCACCGCCGGGGACATCCAGGTGGCGGAGGTGCACGACTGCTTCACCATCGCCGAGATCATGGCCTACGAGGACCTGGGCTTCTGCGGAAAGGGGATGGGGGGACAGTACATTGAAGAGAAGCAACCCTACATCGGCGGAGGTGGAGTAGCGGTGAACGTGGATGGAGGTCTCAAGGCCAAGGGGCATCCCATCGGCGCCACCGGGGTGTCCATGGCGTACGAGATCTGCCGGCAGCTCAGAGGGGAGGGCGGGGAGCGGCAGGTGCCGGACGCAGACGTGGGGCTGACCCACAACGTGGGCGGAATCGGGCAGTACTGCTTCGTCCACATCTTCAAGAGGAACTAGGAGACCGCGATGTTCAGCTGGTTTGGCAGGGTCAGCTTCGTCCCCTACTCGAAGATCCAGGACTTCGCCGTGCACCTTCGAAACGGGTACCTCATGGGCTCCCGGTGCAAGGCGTGCGGTTTTCAGACCTTCCCGCCCCGGGCCGACTGCCCCGAATGCATGAGCGGTGAGTTCGAGTTCGTGGAGTATACGGGAAAGGGAACGGTCTGGACCTACACCCGTATCGATGCCGCACCCACCGGGTTCGACGACGATGTCCCCTTCACCTGTGTCGTGGTGGATCTGGAGGGAGGGGGGCGGCTCCTTGCCTGGTCAGGGGATACCCTCCCCCAGGAAGAAGTGGAGATCGGGATGGACGTGCAGGTGGTGCCTCGGATCTTCGAGGACACCCCGGACCTCCGGGTCTACTACAGCGTGGAACGGCCCGGCACCTCCTGGCACAAGGCTCCAGAGCCGCATCTGGGATAGGCGCATCCTGCTCGGCCCTGCCTCAGGCCTGGGTGGGGGCCTGTCCCGGTAATGGTGCAACGGAAGCAGAATCGGCACCGGGTGAGTCGCCGATGCCCTCGACCTGGCAGAGGCTGGACCTGAAGGGCGGGAAGCCGGAGATGGGGTCCAGTCCTGCATCCGGAATCAGACGGTTGATGTCGGCTTGGGCCCATCCGTGAGGTGCGCTGACCACCCCGGGTGGAACCGTGTCGGTGATCCAGGCGATCATGGTCACCGCTCCGAGGGGCGAGGAGATCCGAACCTCATCCCCGTGGCGGATGCTCCGGACCGATGCATCCTCCGGATTCATCTGCACCCTGGGCTCCGGGTCCCAACGACTCAGGGCCGTGAGCTGCCGTCCCTGGGAGTGGGTGTAGGCGGCGCTTCGAGCCCCGGAGGTGAGGACGAGGGGGTAATGCCGGGCCAGCTCCGGCGTGGACGACGGGCTCCAGAACGGTTCCGAGTAGACGGGCAAGCCGTCATGTCCCGCTTCCTCCAGGATCGTGGAGACGAACTCCACCTTTCCCGTGGGGGTTCCGAATCCGCCTTCGAGGTATCCCCGTTCCCGAGGCTCCGGGACCTCCACCTCCAACGCCTGCCCATCCGTCGGC
>JBHLRC010000279.1:0-2736 GCA_048882965.1 Candidatus Thorarchaeota archaeon | reverse complement strand
TCGGAGGGCAGCATCTCCACGGAGACTCCTCAGTGCTGTAGACACAAGATATCCTCCAATCAAGAATAGAAAAACAATACCTGCAATGAGTATACCTGCGAAACCTAAGACATCAATCACAGAGTAAATCTCCGTGATAGCAATCAGGATTGCTAATAATGACAGTGCTATTGTGACGATGCCAATTCCAGTACGAAGTTCTGCGAGATGTGTTCTTTTCTCTGCATCTATTGTCCGAATGAATGCTAGTGATGTTCTGATGTTACTCTGGTCAGTACGTTCATCAATCTCATATTCTTCTGTAGTCAATGCAGTCCCTTCATCAATCTTCGAGTAGAGGGTCCCCGGGTTTTAGTTTCCTACCATGTCTACGCCGTTTGGCAAACAAACGGGCCGCTTCTTCTGGACCTACAAGTTCCGACACTCTTCTAAAGGCTTCAGGATCATCCTCCCTGTCCAGCCACTTCTCAATCTCTTTTGCGACTGAAGGTGCCAGGTCTTTTGCAAGCTTCTTCTTTCGACCCTTTCTGTCCAAGTCGAAATCATCTGGGCCAAGTAGACTCATCGTACTCATAATCAAATAATGCCCAGCTGTTAAGACCTTATTCATGACTGATACTATGGATATGGAAAAGTTGTGTTTGAACGCTTTAGTTCAACGCTAGTCTTATAACTAAATCCAAGAGCAGAGAGCATCACAAGGGTCGGTGGTCTAGCTTGGCTATGATTCCTGGTTTGGGTCTTGCGGACCAATAGTTCGCTAGCAAAACTCCAGGGGATCCCCGGTTCGAATCCGGGCCGGCCCACCACTTTCGAATTTTGGTCGCCTCCAACTTATGAGGTAGGCGCAACTCAATCCAAAGACAAACAATTCAAGGGAATATTCAGAGAGTTATGATTAGTTCGTCAATAGTCGAAATCCTTATGTTCAAATCGCTAGAAAATTCGCTTAATGTCGTATCAATCATCTGTCCGGGATCGTCTTGCTCGTCGCATTGCCGGTGAGATTGCCTTATCTGACCATCCAGGGCAGACCATGAAGATGTGGCGAGAACGGTTTAGGCTACCACAGATAGTCCTCGCCGAATATCTAAACATCAGTCCAAGTGTAATCAGTGATTATGAATCTGGAAGGAGAAAATCTCCAGGGACTTCAACGATACGACGGTTTGTTATGGCACTACTCACATTGGATGAAAGAAATGGTGGACAAGTCGTAGCAGCATTTGTTCGTCTCATGGATGTGAGTCTCGTTGACCTCAATATAGTCCTTGCAATGAGTGATTTTTCCTCTCCAATAACGGCTAAGGAATTCTGTCAGAGTCTAAAATTTACAATCAAGACTGGTGAGAAGCTTTTAGACCGAGAGATATATGGCTACACACTCGTTGATGTTGAACGAGCAGTGAAAGAGCTGGACAGTGATGCGTTCCTGAAGCTCTTTGGGGCAACCACCGAGAGATGTCTTATTTTTACCAATGTTAACACTGGTCGAGCTCCAATGATTGCCATCAAATCACAGGAGTTCAAACCTTCGCTTGTGGTTCTACATGGTATTGGAACAGTTGATAGACTTGCCTTAGAGCTTTCAGAACAGATGCGTATTCCCTTAGCGGTAAGTAAAGGTGGACCGGTTGACGCATTGATACGTGAGCTCAGAGGGATAGAGCCAGTCTAACCAAGAATCAGTTTGAGAACAGCCATTCGTAAAATTACTCCATTATAGACCTGATCGAAGTATTTTGCGTAAGGCGTATCATCAATTGATGCATCAAGCTCATCAACTCTTGGTAATGGATGTAGAATAATCGCATCTTCCCTCATGAATTTCAAGTCATCCATTGTGACTCGAAATCTGTCCCGTACCTTGTCATACTCCCGAATATCGGGGAAGCGTTCCTTCTGGATTCGAGTTGTATAGACCACATCAACATCCTTTACAGCCTCTTCGACACTCTCACACTCTACCACATCGACACCTGAACGTTTCATCTGTTCTATGATGGCCGGCTTCATTCTGAGTGCTTGAGGCGCAGCAAGTTTGATTTTGACATCATAATGGCAGAGCCCCATTCCTAAGGAATGCACAGTCCTTCCATATTTTAGGTCTCCACAGAGTGATATTGAGAGACCGTCAATCTTCCCCTTCATCTTCTTTATAGAATACAGGTCAAGTAGTGCTTGAGTTGGATGTTCCTCAGCCCCACTTCCAGCATTTATTACAGGTATACTTGAAAACTCCGCTGCCACTCTGGCTGAGCCATCCAGTGGATGTCTAATGACAATAACATCTGCGTACCTCTCTACTGTCCGGATAGTGTCCGCAAGGGTTTCACCTTTTCCTCCAGCACTCGATGTGCCAGCCTCTGCAAAACCAAGCACGCTCCCACCAAGCCTAAGCATCGCACTCTCAAATGAAAGACGTGTGCGTGTGGATGGTTCGAAAAACAAGACAGCCATGATCTTTGAATTCAGGTCTTTACTCCTCTCTACCGCGACTGATTCCATCTTTGCCGCAGTATCCAAAATATAATCGATTGTCTTCCTATCCAAGTCATGGATACTAATCAGATTCTCAAGTTCTCCCATCAGTGAACACCTAATTGTGCTGGAACGAACCAATGTTGTTCTTTAACTTTTCCAGATGAGAGATAATCTCCTCTTTCTACTTCGAATTCCTTCCATATTTCCTTGGGATCTCAACACGGCGAAGTGTGAGGCTTGCTTCCTTTACAA
>JBHLRC010000278.1:0-2743 GCA_048882965.1 Candidatus Thorarchaeota archaeon | reverse complement strand
CATATCTTAGCGATTTGTGGGATGCTTAGCCCAATCATCTACACACTGATGTGGATAATTGGAGGAGTCTTGCAACCAGAATACAGCCATATTCGGCAGGATGTGAGCTCACTCATAGCAGTTGGTGCACCAAACAAGAAGCTGTTTGACAAGTTCATCATTTCGTCCAGCGTTCTAATGTTTGTCTTCTATTTAGGGATGCACTGGGGAATAAACAATGGAGTGGGCTCCATCATTGGTCCTGTGCTTTTCATAATCAGTGGGCTCCTTGGAGTACTCGTTGCATTGTTCTTTCCTCTTGATCCTGGTGGGGAGCTTGTTACCACACGCGGGAAACTGCATCTAATTCTTATCTCCATATCTGGTTTCTTGGCAACTGCAGGAATGGTTGCACTGTGGTTCCGCTTAGAATCAGTGACAGGTTGGAGCACCTTTGCCACATTCTCTCTCATCACAGCGATTGTATCACTTGTACTCGCAATAGCGACCTCATTTGCCACCAAAAGCAACTATCTCGGTCTGGTGGAGAGGTTCATGGTCAGTACATATCAGATCTATTATTTCATTCTGGCTCTAATGGTATTCTTAATGAACTAGAGAAAAATGGCGCTGAGGAAGAGAACATGGATGCATAACTCACCCACATCTTCCTACCAGAAGACAACCTCGAGGGACCTTATTCAGCTGATATTGTATTTGGCGACATTTGGAAACCTGAGAAACTCCCAACTTCCTTGAACACCAGTACTGCGTGCACCTAGTTCAAGATGTAACATTGCTATTCCACAATCGAGTTTTCTGGAAACATTAAAGCCCTCTCGTCTGCTATCTGACGATACTGAGATTGAGTTATCACTGATTTGGAACTTCCAAGGTTGTCGATTGGCTGCTGATGGTGCTATTCTTGCAGCCTCTAAGGCGGATTTGCCCCATCTCTCATCACCTATATCTCCCCCTGTGACAAGCTTCTTGAGGTCCTTTCGCCGATACTGCTTCTTTGAAACTCCAACTCTGTCAGCTTCATCCTCTGCATACCCAACTGGTGTGATTGCTAATACACGTTCATGACTCAGGGGTTTGACCTGTTTCGTCACGGCTTCATGTCGGAAGAAACCTCCGACCCAACAAGTATTCAGACCGAGAGATGTTGCTTCGAGGATTATACCCTCTCCGAGATATCCAGTTACTGTCTTATATTTGGGAAATCTCACATCCCCTAGAAACGCAATATAGTACGGCGCATTTGTGACCTTGAAGAAATAAGGACCTATTGCTCCCTTGAATACATCATTGGCAGGTTCTCTCACAAGGACAGCTCTGGCGCCATTAAATGGTCTGAACTCGTTGCAGACATTTTCTATCTTTTTGGTTATATTTTCGTTCGGAACTTCACCCGAGTATTTCCTCTGTGAATGACGTAGGAATATTGCCTTGAACCAAGAATCGACGGGAATATCAACCATTATTTCATCAACAAATCAGGTTATGTGTTTGAAATTAGTTTAGTATCTGCCCTAGCGGCAAAAACACACAAAGAATGTTGCGCTATAAGTCGGTTTTAACAAGATTCAGTCTATTTTATCTAAACATCAATGTCAAAGCAATCGATTCTTCAAAGGAGTATAGCATTCATCCTCATGATGTCATTTCTATTCTACCCGATATCTACTGCTTCATCAGTAACAAATTCCCAGTCATTCGAAGTTTCTTTTGCCACTTATTTTGGAGGAAGTAGTATTGAAGAGGTTTCCGAGGTTGCCTGTAGCTCAGATGACTCAGTAGTTATTGTTGGTCACACAAGTTCTCAAGACCTTCCAACTTCAAAGGATGCATTCCAAGCAAATTACTCCGGTGGTGAGTGGGACATTTTTGTGACTAAATTTGACATCAACGGAGAGCTTGTATTTTCTTCCTTCTTAGGTGGTAGTGATTTTGAACATGTGGATGATGTTAAGGTACGATCTGACGGTAGCATAATTGTTGTGGGATTCACCCTCTCACTTGATTTTCCAGTTACATCTGATGCTCTACAATCCTCCTCTTCAGGTGATACTGATGGTTTCATAACCCGAATCTCATCTGATGGAACAGAACTAATGTACTCAACATACTTTGGCGGTTCCCTTAGAGACACTATCCGTTCGATACGACTAGACCAAGATGAGAATTATCTGATAGCTGGTTCATCAGCATCGCCTGATTTGGCAACAGATGGTGCGTTTCAACTTCAACCCTCAGGTGGACAAGACTCATTCATTGCCAAGATCACCCAAGATGGAAGCTCGACCATCATGTTCTCTTATGTTGGAGGTGAACGGGAAGATAGAGTCCAATGCATGACAATAGACTCTTTTAATAACTATATTCTGTCAGGTCAGACAAATTCTCAGGATTTTCCTGTTACTGAAGAAGCATTTCAAGAAGACAACTCTGGAGGATGGGATGCTTTTCTTACAAAAATCTCTAGTGATGGGACCAGTCTTATTTTCTCAACATACATTGGAGGAAGCACTGAGGATGTAGGTAGAGGTGCAGCAGTCAATTCTTTGGATGAGATTGTACTGGTTGGGTATACCAATTCAACCGACTTCAAGACACAATCTCCTCTCCAGTCAGGACATGCTGGAGGATACTATGACATCTTCATTTACAAGTGTAACAGTGGCGGTTTGACAGAGTTTGCAACTTATCTTGGAGGAAACCAATTCGATATTGCATACGCTGCTGCTTTCGATTACAATGA
>JBHLRC010000277.1:0-2746 GCA_048882965.1 Candidatus Thorarchaeota archaeon | reverse complement strand
GATAACCCTCCGGCATCGCCATGATGAAATCGTGGGCAAGCGCCGCCTGCGCTGCGGCCACAACCTCCTTCTCGTTTTGTTCGGCCCGCCCGTAGCAGATGTTGTTGAAGACCGTGTCGTTGAACAGGATCGTTTCCTGTGTGACCAGGGCGATCTGGCCGCGCAACGAGCGCACCTTGACGTCGCGAACGTCGTTTCCATCGACCAGGATGCGCCCGCGGGAGACATCGAAAAACCGGGGGATCAGATTCGCAAGCGTGGTCTTCCCGGCGCCGCTCGATCCGACAATCGCCACAACCTCCCCTCGACCGATGCGGAGATTCACATTCTGAAGCAGCGGCACTCCCGCCTCGTACTCGAAGTCCACGTGCTCGAAAGCGATTTCCTCGTGGAACGGCAGCAGCTCAACCGCTCCCGCCTTTTCGGCCACGTCCGAATCGAGGTCCATCAACTGGAAGACCTTCTCCGAGGCGCCCATCGCCTGCTGGAAATGGTTATTGACGCCCGTGAGTCGCTTGATGGGCTCGTACATCTTGATGAGAGCGTAGAGGAAAGCCACAAAGCCGCCGGCGGTCAGCGCGTCGCGCAAGATCGCGCTGCGCGCGTAGAACAGCAGGCCGGCGATGGTGATAGCGCCGAGAACCTCCATTAAGGGTGAGGTTGCCGCATGGGCGCGGACCCAGCGGAGATTGAAATTAAGAAGGCGGCGAGTGGCTGACCGAAATTTCTCGGCCTCGAATAGCTCCATAACAAAGGATTTCACGATGCGGATGCCGCTGAAGGTTTCCTGCAGGATATTGTTGAGCTCCGCCATCTTGTCCTGGCTGGAGCGGCTTGATTTGCGGATATAGCGTCCCAGGTTCGCCGAGGGGAAGACCACGAAGGGAATCAGGAGGAGCGAGACCAGTGCCAGCTTCCAGTCGTAATAGAAAATGACCGCCAATAGAAAGACCAGCGTGAAACACTGCTTCAGGAAATCCGCAGCCACCTGCGAGACGGCGCTCTGGATCTTCTCGATATCGCTGGTGATCGCCGACATCAGCCGGCCCGTCGGGTTCTTGGTGAAAAAGCCGATCGACTGCTGGATGATTCGCGAATAGAGCAGATTGCGCAGATCCCGTACAACCGAATGGCCGATAAAGTTGATGGAATAAGTGCCCAAATACTCTGAGAGTCCCTTCACAATCGTGACCCCGATGATCGCAATGGCGACCATCGTCCACACGTCGTGGATGCGGTCGGGGAGGAAATCTTGTAGGTTGAGGCTGCCACCCCAGGGAAATTCGTAGAGGACTAACGGTACAGACTCTGCGTGCGGAGCCAGGACGGTGTCAAAGACCGGCTTAATCAACAGGGCCGTCAGCCCCTCGCAGACTCCCACCACGGCCATCAACACCACGGCCAGGAGGAAACGCAGCGTGTACGGACGCAGAAAGCTAAGCAGGCGTGTAGCTTGGTTCATGCGGTGTCACATCCGTCAGCCGACGGACGGCGGGCGCTCGCCACAACGCTATCCTATTTCGCCAAGGGAATGCTCGTCAAGTGAAGTCCCTCAATCAGCGCGCACGGATCGGACGCCACCATCGTGCAAGTGAATGAAATTAAAGACGTTAGTAGCGTGAAGCGTAACCAGCCCTTTGCGTAACCACGTAACAAATACTCTACTTCAACCTCGATTGGCTTCCCAACGGGTCCCCCACCATGGGGCCGAAGCGATTCCACATTGACATTTCCTGAAGCCGCGTTGCGCCAGACTCTGCTACGTCTGGCTTCGTCCGATGTCCCGGTGGAGCACTTTGGCTTTATACCCTTCGCGGCCAAGTCGGTTGGCCAGCTCGATGGCCAATGCGACTGAGCGATGCCTTCCGCCTGTGCACCCGACGCCAATCGTCAGATAGCTCTTCCCTTCGCGGAGATAGTTCGGGAGCAGGTAGAGGAGCAAGTCGACGACTCGTTTGAGGAATTCCTGGGTTTGAGGAAACGAATCGAGGTAACGCTTCACCGCGGCATCGCGCCCAGTTTTGGCCTTGAGCTTGGGGACGTATTGCGGGTTGGGCAGAAACCGAACGTCGAAGACTAGGTCCGCGTCAGGGAGGACTCCGAACCGGAAGCCAAACGAGGCGACCGAAACCAGCATGCTCCTGCGGGTGGCGAGCCCGCCGAAGCGCGACTGCACGATCCCACGCAATTCGTGCACGTTCAACCGGGTCGTGTCGATGACGGCGTCGGCGAGCTGCCGCATGGGCTTGAGAAGCATCCGCTCAAGGCGAATCCCTTCGCGCACCGGCAGGTCGCGCCCCAGCGGATGAGGCCGGCGAGTCTCTTTGAAACGCCCGACCAGCGCTTGATCACTCGCCTCGAGAAAAACCAGGGACGTCTTGAGATGGTTGTGGTCCAAATCGCGATACATCCCCGGAAGCTGACTCAATGCCTCGCCGCCGCGGATGTCCACAACGACCGCGGCGCGTTCGATGCGGCTGCGAGGCGCCGCACAAAGCTCCGCGAACTTGGGGATGAGGTCGATGGGCAAATTATCAACGCAATAGAAGCCGAGGTCCTCGAAAGCCTTCAGCACCGAACCCTTGCCGGAGCCGCTGAGTCCCGTGATGACCACGAACTGGCGAGATGTCTTCTTCCGCCCTCGACGCATATGAGAATAGAGGCTACGCGTGACGGGTGACGCGAGCGCTGCACGGACGTGGCTCGTCACGTGTCACGCATAGAGGTCAAGGTATTCTACGGTTCG
>JBHLRC010000276.1:0-2746 GCA_048882965.1 Candidatus Thorarchaeota archaeon | reverse complement strand
TTGTCGGCAGCGGTATAATTTTGTACCAGAAATAGCGGTTGAAAAGTGTACCAGTCGTCCAACGTAAAAGGTGTTGCGAAAGCGCAACATTAAGATTATCCTGTCGTGAAAAGACAGGAGAATAGGAGATGATTGACGTGGAAGACTGGGCAGAAATTCGCCGCTTATCCAAAGTTGAAAAACTAACCAAACGAGCGATAGCGCGTCGTTTGGGTATTCATCGAAACACAGTCACGCGGGCCTTGGCCAGTGACGAACCACCGCGCTACCAGCGAGAGAAACGGGCGTCGGTGCTTGATCCTTACAAACCAAAAATCCATGCTCTGTTGAGCGAAGACCACACCCTGAGTGGCGTGCGGGTCTTTGAAATCATCCGAGATGAAGGCTACCCAGGCAAAGAGTCCATCCTGCGCGATTATCTGCGTCAGGTACGCCCGGAATACAAACCCCGCGAAGTCTACCTGCGGATGAGCTATGAGCCAGGTCAGTATGGTCAGGTGGATTGGGGTGAATTGCCGAAACCGGTGCGGTGGCAAGAGCAATGGTGTAAAGTCTATGCTTTTGTGATGGTGCTGTGCTACTCCCGCCTGATGTATCTTGAATTCAGTCTCTCCAATCAGTTATTCGATTTTCTCAGATGCCACCAGAACGGGCTGCGCTTTTTCGGTGGCACTCCCAAACGCTGGGTGTATGACAATCTGACCAGCGTGGTCAAGCAACGTCGGGGCAAAGTCGTCAGCTTCAATGAGACCTTTCTGCAATTTGCCGGATACTACACCTTTTGGCCGCATGCTTGTTGGCCGGATGCCCCCAACCAGAAAGGCGTGGTCGAGCGGCCTATGGACTACATCAAAGGGAACTTCTGTCCTGGTCGCTACTTTGCCGATTTTGATGATCTGGTGGCTCAAGGCTGGACCTGGCTGCAAGAGACGGCCAATGCCCGGCGGCATCGCACCACCCGCCGCGTGCCTCAGGACATGTTTGAGACACAAGAACGTCTTCACTTGCTTCCCCTGCCGCCTGAACCTTTTGATACCGATTGGGTGCTGTACCCACAGGTGAGCAAAGACTGTGTGGTGCGGGTGCAAACCAATGATTATTCAGTTCCCTGGTCGTATGCCCAACGCTATCGTCAGTTGGAAGTGCGGGTCGATGGGCAATGGGTGCAGATTTGGGCCGAAGGCGAAGAAATCGCCCGGCATGCCCGCTGTTATAGCAAACACCAGCAAATCCTGGACCGTGAACACTATCAGGGTCTGTGGCAAACCCGTCAGGGGGCGGTCTTTGCTCGTCTGGAAAAGGGCTTTCTGACAGCCTATGGCCAGGTCGGACGCCGTTTTTACGAGGGCTTGGGTCGCAAGACCGAACGCTTGAAGCATGCCCTGCAAGCCATCTTGAAACTGGAACGTCAATATGCCCACGCTGACATTATGGCTGCCCTGCAAATGGCCGTTGACCATCGTTTCTTCGATCCTCTGGCCGTGGAATACTTGCTGCGCGTGGCCACGCTGGACACCGAGGCCGTGCCGCCTACTCCCATCCAGATCGAGATTCCGGTCGAAGAACGCTCCTTGAGCAGCTATGATGAATGGGTCGGGAGAGGAGGGGGCTGATGAGTAGCGATTTAGCCTATTACCTCAAACGCTTACGGCTGTCGCGCCTGGCCGACCGGCTCGAACCGCTGTGCCAACAAGCCGCCGCAGAGGAGTGGTCCTATGAATCCTTCCTGGCCACACTCCTGGAAACTGAAGTCTTTGCCCGTGATCAGACCCTGATCGAACGGCGGGTCAAGGCCGCCCGCTTGCCCCATCGGGACAAAACCCTGGAGAACTTCGACTTCAGTTACCAGGTCTCGGTCAAGAAACAAGTCCTGCTGCACCTGGCCAGCCTGCGCTTTATCGAGGAGCAACGCAATGTGATTTTTCTGGGCCCGCCGGGCACCGGCAAAACCCATTTAGCCACCGCCCTGGCCCTCAAGGCGGCCCAAGCCAAGTACAAGGTCTGGTTCACCTCAGCCGTGGAAGTGGTCACTCAACTGCTGGCGGCTGAAGAAGCGGGCCTGCTTGCTCAAATGCTGCATCGTCTGGCACAGCCTGACCTGTTGGTCATCGACGAAGTGGGCTACATCCCTTTTGCTCGAACCGCCGCCAATCTTTTCTTTCAAACGGTGAACCAACGCTACGAGACCGGCTCGATTATCCTTACCTCAAACCGGGCCTTCAGTAGTTGGGGTGAAATCTTCGGCGGTGATGTAGTCGTCGCAGCCGCCATGATCGATCGGTTGGTTCATCACGCCGAGGTGATCAGTCTGTCCGGCAACAGTTACCGCCTCAAAGGCAAGGAAAAACTGACCGGTGAGACGGTCTTGGAAAAATCGCAATGAACTGGTCAGCACTGACCAGCCTGTGGACTTGTGGATAACTTTCCGCTACGCTCCAAGTTACCCACAGGGTCCACAGGCTCTACGACGACGACGACCACGACACTGATTTCTTATTCGGTTGTCAAAGTACAGCAAAGGCTGGTGCTTTGCTCTCCACACGAAGGGAGGTGTTACAAAACGAATACTATTTGTGTTCTTCAATAAACTGTTTGATTTAACATAAAGTGGTACACTTTTCAATCGCTGAAAATGGTACACTTTTCAATCGTTGACAACAGATGCTTGCTATTCACCACTTTGACAATGCCATTGAGATAGCTCTAAGATGTGCGGCAACTGAACAGAGTATCCAACCAGAAAAGA
>JBHLRC010000275.1:0-2752 GCA_048882965.1 Candidatus Thorarchaeota archaeon | reverse complement strand
AACTAACCCTACATTGGATTGTTTGGGGAGTTAACCCTGCATTTACTGTGTATGTGTAAAAGGGTTGGCATCTTTTATGGGACATTTGATACAATTACATGAGTGTAAAATGTTTTCATTGCGGAACCTCGATGATTTGCTCGCCAAGGTTAGCGCAGTGATCAAGTCGATAAAAGGAGGCTTCGGATGTTGCGGCTGAGGGGACAATTCATCGGATTATTGACGGCAGTCTGTGTATTATTCATCGTCTCGCCATGCGTTACCCAATCTCCCCCTAAATTTTATTCAGAGCTGTTCAAACATATAACGTGGAGGCAAATAGGACCGGCTGCTTTCGGAGGCCGGATCGATGATGTTGAAGCTGTATCAGGAAAGCCCCATATCGTATTTATCGCCTCAGCTTCGGGCGGGATCTTCAAGAGCCAGGATAATGGCGCGACATGGAAGCCGGTTTTCGATGAGGAAGGCGGGCTTCTCTCAATCGGAGATATTGCCATAGCTCCGAGCGATCCCGACATTGTATGGGCAGGGACCGGGGAACCCAACAACCGTCAGAGTTCCTCCTGGGGTGATGGTGTATACAAATCCATAGATGGTGGAGAAAACTGGGTTCATATGGGCCTCAAGGAAACGCATCACATCGGCCGCATTGTAATCGATCCCAGGAACCCGAATGTGGTGTTCGTTGCGGCATTGGGCAAACTTTGGGGGCCGAACACCGAGCGCGGTCTTTTTCGTACAAAGGACGGCGGCCAAACGTGGGAAAAAGTTCTTTATGTAAATGAACACACCGGGGTTGTGGATGTGGCTATCGAAAACAATGGCCGTGTGGTGTATGCTGCAATGTACCAGAGGCGGCGCCGTGCGTGGGGCTTTATAGGAGGGGGGCCTTATAGCGGCATTTTTAGGTCATTGGATGGGGGAGATACTTGGCAACAGCTTAGGAATGGTTTGCCCCCGGGGCAAACAGGCCGCATCGGTTTAGATATCTCCAAAAGCGATCCCGACATCGTCTATGCGATTATCGAAAACAAAGAGGGTGGAGTCTTCAAGTCTGAGGACAGAGGAGAGAATTGGACCAGGATGAATGACTTGAACCCTCGACCTATGTATTACAGCCAGATCCGGGTAGATCCCGTGAATCCCAACAAAGTCTGGGTATTGGGCCGGCATATTCATGTTTCCATAGACGGAGGGAGGACATTTGCCGCAGAAAAGACGGGAGAAAAGATCCATGTGGACCACCATGCTCTCTGGATCGACCCTAAAAATCCGGATCATCTGCTCCTGGGAGGCGACGGAGGATTTTATATGTCCTATAATGGGAGCAAAACCTGGCGTTTTATCGATAATCTCCCCATAGCCCAGTTCTATGCCATTGCGATCGATCGCAGGGAAGGAGATCCTTATTGGATATACGGTGGAGCTCAAGATCACGGCGTTTATGGCCTCCCGAACAAGACCTTCAGCAGGAGGGGGATCACTCATGATGATGTCCTCAACATAACTTACGGAGATGCCTTTAATGTGGCCGTAAATCCGGAAAATCCTGCCGAACTCTACACAGAAAATCAGGGAGGGCGATTGATCTATATCAATCTGAACACCCGTGAGGAGAAATACATCAAGCCTGTGCCCGATGACATCAATGAAACTTACAGGTTTGGATGGAAATGTCCACTTGCTATGTCCTCCCATGACCCGGACATCATCTATTACGGCGGCAATAAGGTATTTAAAACAACCAACAAAGGCCACAGCTGGCAGGTGATCAGCCCCGATCTGACCAAGAATCAAGATTGGAAGTCGATCCCTATTATGGGGATGACTAGAGATGAAAACACACTCTCGAGAGATGACGGAGTCTCCCACTACGGAACTCTGACATCTCTTTCGGAATCCCCTCTCCAGGTGGGCCTGATTTATGCAGGAACAGATGACGGGAATGTCCAAATGACCAGGGACAATGGAAATACTTGGACAGATCTGACAGAACGGTTTCGGTTGACTGCATCGCGATGGGTCAGTTGTGTTGTGGCCTCCATCCACCGGCCAGGAACAGCTTATGTGACTTTTGATGGCCATCGCGACAATGATTTCTCGCCCTATATCTATAAAACGACCGACTTAGGCGCGACCTGGACGAGTATTGTCAGCGGTATCCCTGAAGGAAGTGTCGTTAACGTGATCCGCGAACATCCCTGGAATCCGAGACTCATCTTTGCTGGCACGGAGTCCGGCCTTTACGTTTCTATTAACGGGGGGGTTCTATGGACATTTGTGGGAGGAGATCTCCCGCGAGTGCCTGTGGATGACATCGTGGTCAACGGAGAGGAGAATGATCTGATCCTCGGAACTCATGGCCGGGGAATAATCATCTTGGACGATATCACCATGCTGGAGGCGCTTGATTATTCGATCTTGAACCAGGAGGCATACTTGTTTGCGCCGAGAAAGGCGGTCCAATATTTTGAGTTGAGGGAGCTGCCCGATCCGGGTGCAGCTCAATTCTCCGGACCTAATCCGGATTATGGAGCCCTCTTCACGTATTATTTAAAGGATGATCCTTCCGATCAAAAAGCCGATCAAACCCAAGCCAGTACACAATCTCGACGGGCTAGTCAGTTGGAAACTCCCTCCGCTGTCAAGATCGTAATCACATCTCCGAACGGTACCGTGATCCGAGAGATCGAGGCGCCCGATCGAAAGGGTTTTAACAGGATCAGTTGGGACCTCCGTTATCCATTGTCGT
>JBHLRC010000274.1:0-2754 GCA_048882965.1 Candidatus Thorarchaeota archaeon | reverse complement strand
AGAATCGCAAATGGTAATTTTACAGGAACACCATGGGTTGAAACGTTGGTTCCTGATGACGACATCTTCGATTGCCGAGTGCTTAATGTGACTTTTCCACCAAGTGCAAGAACTGATTGGCATAGACATCCCGGTGGTCAGATCCTGCTTGTTACCGGAGGTAAGGGGTATTTCAAAGAAGAAGGCAAACCGGTGCAACCACTTCAAAAAGGCGACGTGGTAAAAATATTTCCCAATGTCAAACATTGGCATGGCGCAACGGCAGATAGCTGGTTCGTACATATTGCAATACCCACTAATCGACACAAAGGGAAAACAGAATGGTTGGAACCGGTAGCAGACGAAGAATACAACAATGAGATATCGAATGAGTAGAATTGAAAGATATTTCCAGAGAAACTAATAGGATTTGAACAGAACTGAAAAACATCTCCTCATAGAGTGTGCTCTCGCACACTAATGGAAGTCTTAAGACAAACCTGTGTGCTTACTCACTATTACGAAAGCGAAGCGTGGTAGCATCAATTATCGTTGACTCTGCTTGAACATAAGTTTGGACCATCCATTTTGCCCTTGTTTCTTTGATCGGCATCGTACTCCGTAGGCGGAAAAAGAATGAGAGAAAAGAGATTGAAAGTGTTTACTCTAAGAGTTTGGAGGTGTCATAGATTGCTTAACTCATGGTCTATTAGTAATAGATTGAAAATGGAAATGTTTCTGATTGTGGGACTTCTTATTTTATTTTCAGCTCCACTATGCTCACCACTCACAATGATTACACAGACTACTGAACCTCAAAGGACACCGGTAGTCAGTGAGTTTGTACAAGGTAAAAGTGGTCAGATAATCACTACCGACATTACTCTAACCGAGGATATTCTGGTGAGTGATTACCTTGGCCTCGCCATTGGGGCAAGCGGCATCACAATTAATGGTGCTGGTCATAAAATCATTGGAAGTGGTAGTGGAGTTGGTATAGTTGGAGGAGGTCAAGACTATGTGACAATCGTGAACGTTGTTATAACAGGATTTGATGTAGGTATTGGTCTTAATGGAAGTTGGGGATGTAATATAACTCGAAACTACGTGACAGACAACAACTTTGGCTTGTGGCTTTCTACAAACTTCTCCATAATTGAGAGAAACATCATTACCAACAATGGACTTGGAATTTTCCTGGATGAATGGGCATATCAATTCCCCGGAATGCCTACACCAATCGCATGGGGACATTCGAACATGATTCGTTTCAATCTTCTGATCAACAACGATGATCAGATTGAGCCTGAAGGAAAATACAACCTCTGGTATGACCCATCACTCGGTTTGGGCAACTTCTGGAGCAACTACTGGGGAGATGACCAAAATGACGACTACATAGGTGATACTGACTTACCGCACGAAGGCGTAGACTATTATCCTCTATTAGATCCAACGATTCCTGAGAGATTTGGCGAGCTACCGGTGGGCGATGACTGGTGGGAAACTGGGTGGATCGTCTGGCGAGGAGGCTGGTCTCCAGTCAGTATTGAAGTGATAGACACTCTTGGAAGGACGATTTCCCCTGAGGAGAACCAGATTGGCTTGAATGCATGGTATGTAGAGGATAACCAGTGGGAGCCAGGTAAAACGATGGTTATGGTCATCATTGCAGTACCTCCCACCATCCCCACGCAAGAACAGACTTATTCTTTCCAGATGACAGCTCTGGATGACCTTACATACTCGATGGAGTGGTTCGCCAGCTTCAAAGGCGATATCTTCTTTGAACGGTCAACAGAGGACGCTTCCCTGACAGCCGGACAGATGAGAGCAGTGGAAACGACGGTGGTTGAGAATCCGGATGGCACCTGGCAAGCCAGTCCGTTGCCACAATACACATTCAGCGGCATCCTGCAACCAATAGATGCTGATGGCTTTAGTGTATTCAAACAAGGTAGAACAGTTCCTGTGAAGTTCCAACTATTCGATGAATATGGACTCCCTGTGAGTACAGCTCATGCGACTATCGAGGTAGTAAAGATTAGCAATGCAATAACTGGAGAATTTGAAGATGTTGCATCAACATCAGCCGCTGACACAGGCAATGTATTTCGCTATGATTCAGAGGCGGAACAGTACATATACAACCTCTCCACCAATGAACTAGAAACTGGAACATATATACTAAGAATCACACTTGATGATGGGCAAATCTTCGAGATTCAATTCTCCTTGAAATAATTAAGAGCCACCACCCATTAACGTTTGCTTTTACCGCAAACGTTTTTAACAAGCGCAAACATTCGTTGACCTATGTCGCGAATTAGTTGGGGAAATCTAGAATCAAGAACGAAGATTGCAATCGCTCTTGTATTGATCATAACACTCAGTAGTATTGGAGTCGCTATTCATTTTGCACCCACAGCCACCACAAATTATGACATCCAGTGTATGGCTATTGGGGATGATGGGATGGGATCTAATTGTATCAGGGTTGTTGGACTTTTTGCTCCTTTTAATAAAGAGCTCACACTTCAAACACTTACATGTGAACCATCTGTTACAGGACTCAATCCACTTGATACCAAAACGAATGAATCAGCGTATACCACTCCTTTTCATGGAATCTTGTCAATGGACGTCTATGGTGATTTCGTAGCAGGAACTGAGTATCAGTTCACCTTTCAGTTCCTTTATGATGGGGACAATGTGAGAACAGTGTATTTCGCACCTGTATTCACTCCTGGTATCTTGATCAACCATGAAAGCACT
>JBHLRC010000273.1:0-2764 GCA_048882965.1 Candidatus Thorarchaeota archaeon | reverse complement strand
ACATTCGGGAAAGGTTACGAAGAGTTCTATGAAAGTACAGCACAAGCAGGTGTTACATTTGTCCGCGGTCGAGTGGGTGAAATCGTGCAAGATGATGAGACCAATAATCTAACTGTGCGGGGAGAAGACACCTTGCTTGGTAAACCAATGCAGCTTGATGATGTTGGGCTAGTGGTGTTATCAACAGGAGTTGTGGCACCCGAGGCAACAAAGAAGGTTGCCCAAGCTTTGAACCTCAGCCTATCACCTGACGGTTTTCTCCTTGAGGCGCATCCAAAGCTAAGACCTGTTGACTCGTTCAATGACGGTATTTTCGTTGCAGGCATGGCTCAGGGACCAAAGGACATCCCTGACACCGTGGCTCAGGCGAAGGCTGCAGCTGCTGGAGCAATGGCTTTGATGGGGAAGGGTAAGATCAGTGTTGAACCGTATTACTCTGTGGTTGATGAGGACAAATGTGCTGGTTGTCAAGTGTGTATCTCAGTCTGTCCGTACAATGCAGTTAAATTAAATGAGAGAGGTCGTGCAGAGGTGAACCCTGCATTATGCAAAGGATGCGGAACCTGTACATCAACTTGTGCCAGCGGAGCAATCTCGTCTCAGCATTATACAGATGGCCAAATTGCGGCAATGATCAAAGAGTATCTTTCAGTACAAGGAAAAACCTAGTCATAGGTTTCAATAAGCTAATGAGAGCTCTTCACGAAGGAGCGACAGTCAATCATGGAGAAAATCACAGTTGCAATTCTTGCGGGCGGCACCTCTAAGAGATTTGGTTCGGAGAAAGCACTGGCAGAGTTCCATGGAAAACCTCTAGTAAAACACATGGTTGATGTTGCTAAGAGAATCTCCCCAGAAGTTCTGATTGTGGTATCTGACGAATCACAAGAAACAAAACTTCACAAAGTCACTAAGGACATTCGTGTGGTCATTGATCCACCAAGCGAAGTCAAGTGTGCACTTGCAGGGGCATTAACAGCTTTTGAGTATTCCATCACCCAGTATACCTTACTCTTGCCAGTCGACTCGCCACTCGCAAATGTGAATCTCTTGAGGATGCTTGTTCAAATGTGCGATGGCCACGGAGCAGTGGTTCCATCTTGGCCATCAGGATATATTGAACCACTTCATTCGGTCTACCTTGCTGAGCATGCGTATTATCATGGTCTGAAGGTCATGGAGAAAGGGCAATACAAAATGAGCAATATGCTTGATGCCCTCCAGAACGTACTCTATGTTTCTACTGAAACACTCAAACAATTCGATGTGGACCTTGATACATTTGTAAACTTCAATACTCTGAGGGACCTCAAGACTGCTGAAAGAAAGAGTAAGAAGAAATCAAAGCGTTAATCCATCGAGTATTCATGTCTGATTCTGCATGTACCCTCATTACCAACCATACATGGACCATAGGGAGTTTCGGGAGTACAGCGTTTTCCGAAGAGTGAACAGTCTGTAGGGTCAGTCATTCCTAAAATGACTTCATGGCATCTACAGCCGGGTAGAATATCGACTGATTTGAATTCTGGAAACTCAAAGCGGAGTCGGGCATCGTGTTCTGTATATTTCTCTTTGATGTAGTAGCCAGAGTTCTTTATCACTCCAAGCCCCCTCCAAGGAGCATTATCAAGACGAAAAGCTTGAGCAAGCACCTTCTGTGCAGCAATATTACCCTCTGGTTTGACTACACGAGTATACTCATTCTCCGATTCTGCTCGTCCTTCGTCTATCTGTTTCAAGATCATCCGAATTGATTCCAAAACATCAAGGGGTTCAAACCCAGCTACGACACAGGGTACACCGGTCCGTTCTGCAAATGGTTGGAATGCCTTTGACCCTATGATTGTTGACACATGACCTGGAGTAATGAAACCATCAACCCCAAATCCTTCGATGTTGACAAGAATTTCCATTGCTGGAGGAATCACCTTAAGGGAGGTCAATATGGAGAAATTTGAAGGAGGTTTACTAAGAAGTTCAAGCCCGATTGTAGGAGCAGTGGTTTCGAATCCAACTCCGACAAACACGACCTCCTTGTCCGGATTTTCACGAGCAATTGAAACAGCTTCGCCTGCACCATACACTACCCGGACATCAGAACCTGTCATACGTTCCTTAGCAAGGGAAGAGTCTGTTGACGGTACACGAGTCATGTCTCCAAAAGTTGTTATTATGTGGCCCTGTCGTGCAAGTTCAATTGCCATATCCACATCCTCTGCAGCACTGACACAAACAGGACAGCCAGGACCTGCGACAAGCTTAATCGATGGAGGTAGCAGAGACCGTATACCATGTTGACTGATTGTATCTTCATGTGTTCCGCAGACGTGGACAATCCGAATATCAGTGCCTTGACTTAATGCTTCAATCTCTTTGACCACTGCCTGAGCATATCTTGCATCACGGAATCCTGGGGTCACACTCATGGAATTCTAACCCAATCTGAATCGCACCAGTTTTACATAAAAGTGCAGATGTGTGTACCTCGCAGTGCTTAATCGTTGTCCAGTCCATCGAGAATTGCTAATGCTTCACCAAGTGTAATTGAAAGTTTGACAGCCAATTCTCGAGCTGTGATATGTGGATTCTTTGGAAGAATATTGTTCTGAGCATACCCTGCATAATTGGCAAAGAGCGGATTGTTCTTAGCTGTTTCAATAAGAAGTGAATACAATGGATGGCCCTTGAAATCTGCTATGTTTATGTCTACGAGTCTTCCTGATTCCTTCTTGCTTTTCTGAGGTTTCACTATGGAATCAGT
>JBHLRC010000272.1:0-2769 GCA_048882965.1 Candidatus Thorarchaeota archaeon | reverse complement strand
GTTAGAGCCTCTCTCTTCCGGATCATCTCGTATGCGTCAACGATCTCTGACATGGGCATCACTCGTGTAATCATCTGACTCAGATCGATTTTTCCACTCGCAATGTGTCTGAGAGCATGAGTCCGTCTCTCAACGTGTCGATTAGACCCCACACCGATGCCTTCAATCCCTATGAGGTGTTTCTCAGAGTAGTGGATATCGTTTGGGTTGAACTGCATGATGGTGCCTGCAGATGATCCTCCGTATAGAACGATGCGACCATTATACCCAACTACATCTATTGCTGATTGAATGACAGGTGGAATCCCTAGGGTAGCGATTGAGCAATCAGCCATCGCTCCACCTGTGAGTTTCTTCACCTCCTCGACAACATCAGTCTTGCCTGCGTTGATCACGACATCTGCGCCTAATGCCTTCGCTACTTCAAGTCTATCATCAACAAGGTCTACTACAATAACATAGGCTCCGCTCCAGTGCGAGATGTTGGCTTGCTGGATACCCATGTGTCCAGCCCCAATTATCGCGATGGTTTCCCCAAACCTCAGACCCGCTTGATCAATGATGCAGTGCATACACTCCGACAGTGGCGTCGTGAAAGCAGCTTCCTCGTATGATACATTGGGTGGTATTTCTAGGATAGCGTTCTTGAAGTATGGGTTTGAGTCGTCAGCTGATAATTTAACATACTCAGCGTTTCCTTTCATCCCGAACCCTGTGACTCTCATACCCTTCTTGTAGTTCTTAACATTCTCACCAACCTCGACTATCTCACCAGCGTATTCGTGGCAAAGATTCATTGGCAGTGACTTGATGCGGGCATCACCTGATCCAAGTGTGTATTTACGGACATCGGTTGGGCAAATTTTTGCCGCTCGGACTTTTAGTAATATATCTTTTGGTCCAATTGTTGGGATCTCGACGTCTAGTATGCGAACATCTTCTTTTTCATATAGAAGCGCTTCTTTCAATGTATTTACCTACAATCACACGTGAGCCAATAGGCATATTATATTTTTCACGAGTGTGTCAAGTTACCGCTTATTGTTACTCCAAACCATAAATACCGAAAGGTAAATGGGTTAAAGGAGAAAAAATGGCAAAAACAATGAAAGCGGCGGTGAAAACCGCGCGAGGAGATTTTAAAATAAAGAATGTGCCAGTGCCAGAAATTACACGACCTGACTATGTAAAAGTGAAAGTACGAGGGGCAGGGGTCTGTGGAAGTGACCTTCACTCTTGGAAGGTGCCAAGACCGAAAGCAGTTGGTAGGATAACAGGACATGAGCTCGCTGGTGATGTTGTTGAGGTAGGTAGTGAAGTTACAAATGTGAAGGTTGGGGATCGTGTTGGGGTAGATTCAGTCGTATCATGTGGGAAATGTTATTGGTGTAAGGTAGGTCAGGACCACCTGTGTCCAGATTGTTTCTCCATCAGAGCTCAGACCTTTGCTCGCGGATTCTCAGAGTATGTCGTAGGTCCAGCAGAGAAGTGCTATAAAATCCCAGACTACGTCGGTTACGCTGAAGCAGCGATAATGGATGTATATGGAACAGCGGTTCACGCCATTGCACGGACAAATACACACATGAATCAAACAGTAGTCATTCTCGGATCTGGTCCTATTGGTCTCAGCCTTCTGGACCTAGTGAATGTTGCTGGAGCAAAGGGAATCATCACAGGCATCCGTGATGAGCCACTTGAATTCGCTGAGAAAACCATTGGCGCATTCGCTACAATTAACTCCAAAAAGGAAGACGCTGTTCAGAAAGTCCTAGAACTAACTAACGGCTTTGGAGCAGACATTGTGTTCGAATGTGTAGGGGGCGGTGCTGGACCATTCCTTATTCCTCAAGCAGTACAAATGGTGCGACGTAAGGGAAAAATAGCATTAATCGGTGCGTTGAGATCTGGAGCCAGCTTAACCGTTGACTGGGCGAAGCTACACTGGGGCGAAATAGACATCCTTCCTGTATCTGGTTTCTATCACTGGGATAATGATCCTGAGTTTGGTATCGTAACAGACCTGCTCATTGATGGAAAACTTCACGCCTCTGAGATGATTACCCACAGATATCCCTTGGAGAAGATTAATGAGGCGTTTGAGGCAGCCGCTAACAAGCAAGTCTCCAAGGCGATAAAAGTAGTCATAGAAAGCTAATCACTCTTTTTAATTATTTTTTCAGAACCAAACCCCCAATAACATCCCAACGGTTCCGCGTGCAAACATCGAGATAATAGAAGAACAAACCAAGAACCATTTTTCCCTATTTCTTATAAATTTATTAGACTCTTCAACTTTAGACATCGAGTAAAATATGTCAAGCCCCAAACGTCTAATAGTTACTGATTCTGAGCGATGCGTAGGCTGCCAACTATGCATGTTCGCATGCAATAGAAGATACGGATCAGGGGGATTAGGGAAATCAGCGATCCTCGTACGCTCAGCAGGTGGTATCGAGAGGGGGTTCATAGTCGTCGTATGCAGGGCTTGCCAAGACCCTCCCTGTTTGAAGGCGTGCCCAGTCGATGCGTTGAGCCTCAGAAGAGGAGGAGGGGTTATCCTTGATACCACGAAGTGCATTGGATGTTCTAGATGTAAAGAGGCATGTCCCATTGGAGCCGTGCTTTGGGACGTAGAAAACAACAAACCAGATATTTGCGTTCACTGCGGATACTGTGTGCAATATTGTCCTCACGAGGTCCTTGATCTAATAGAGGTGACATCATGAGACAGTTATCCAATGTTTTAACTGTCGACCTCTCCAAGAG
>JBHLRC010000271.1:0-2770 GCA_048882965.1 Candidatus Thorarchaeota archaeon | reverse complement strand
GCGCTGGAAAAAGCCCTGACCCTCGCCAAGCCGGGAGGCTTTATCCGCACTTTTGTGGATGAAGGCCCGCCGATGGCCCGTCTGCTCTACGAAGCCCTTTCGCGCGGGATCGCGTCCGATTACACGCGCCGGCTGTTGGCAGCATTCCCGGTCACCGAACCGGAACAGATTGACTCTGTAAAGACTCAAACCGCCACTTCCGAGTTGATCGAGCCCCTTAGCGAACGCGAACTGGAGGTCCTCCAGCTCATGGCCGAAGGACTAACCAACCCCGAAGTCGCGTCCCGGCTTTTCCTCGCGCTGAACACGGTCAAGACGCACACCCGCAACATCTATGGCAAACTCAACGTACACAATCGCACACAGGCGATCGCGTGCGCGCAAGCGTTAGGTCTTCTGCCACGCAGCTAGGCGCTCACAACCGGACCGAGCAGGTCCCAGAGCACGTGCTTTGAAGGTTCTGACCTCCATCTCATTGCCTCGATACACAGCATAGCAAAGCAAGACGACACAGCCTTGCGGGCCAGCCCATAGGGCAACGGCTCGCTTCTTGCTGTCCCCAGGCGGCCATCTATCAAGCTGCAAACCCACAACTAACCCCATGACTCACACGTTCGGGGGATGACACTAATACCATCTTGCTGCTATGATATCGGTGTAATGTTACAGGCCGATAAAAATGAGCCCCAATAGAGAAGAAAAAAGGAGTGATCAAAATGTCAAAGTCTGAAGGGGTAAATGGTATGAACGTTTTGATATTGTATTTTTCAGCTACAGGAAACACGGCCAAAATGGCAAAGGTCATTGAAGAGAGATTTGCTGAGGTGGGGTGTAAAGTCACTATGGCGAATATGACTTCCTATGAAAACAGACAGGAAAAGATTGATTTAACCCCATATGAAGCCGTGGTGTTTGGAGCGCCTGTTCACTCCAGGCGGGCTCCGAGAGTGGTGAGAGAATGGTTAAGAACGCTCAATGGTCAGGGCAAAAAATGTTCAATGTTCTTCACGTATGGCGGTTTTGGCGTCCATCCCACTCATTATTCCACACGACAGATATTGGAAGAACAACATTTTCGCGTGGTGTCATCCGCAGAGTTTTTAAGTGCGCATACTTTTAATCTTGGCGGCTGGAAGGCAATGGAGGGGCGACCTGATGAACGCGACTTTGACGTCGCAAAAGAGTATGTCGAGAGAACCTACACACGATTCATCAATGAGGATGAGAACCTCTTAGGTGAATTGGAAAAGACAGAATATCCTGAAGAATTGCTTGATGCGGCTGAAGCATCGAGATTCAAGAAGGTGACACAACTCCCGACGAGAGGTGGTCAAGAGTGCGGCATGTGTTTGGTGTGTGAGGAATTATGCCCAACTGGAGCCATCAAAGCTGAATCAGGCGAAGCTGACAAGGGGAGATGTATCGCCTGTTTAGCCTGTGTAGCCAATTGCCCTGAACAGGTTTTAGAGATAAACGATATGTCTAAGAGTTGGCCGTTCAAGTTGAAAAAGGAAAACGCGACCGAAGAAAGCCTAAAAGAACAAAAAAGTAGAATATACTCTTGAATATGTTCGCGGTACAAATTAGATGCAATTTCTTATAAATAGGGCGATTTGACAAACGAGCCCCTGTTCACTGCCCACAATAACCCCCTGAATAACACGTTCAGAGGATGACACTACTACCACCTTGCTGCTATACTGTAGTCGTTGGCTTGCTTGTGAGCGCTTCGGAGAAACAGATCGGAAAGGGAGATGAAAATGAACACAGAAGAGAATGAATACCAGAAAGCGAAAAAGAGAGTTGAGGGAATAAGGGGCTTTTACGCTCATCTTGGAACGTATGTACTGGTCAACTCCTTACTGTTTCTCATCAATATCACGACCTCACCGAGCGCTCTTTGGTTCTATTGGCCACTCTTCGGATGGGGCATTGGCATTGTGATGCATGCAGTCTATGTTTTTGGTCTTGGGCGTTGGTTTGGCCCGGACTGGGAAGAGAAAAAGATCAAGGAGATCATGGATAGGGGCTAAGGAGGATATCATGGCAAGCAGATCCCAGGATTCGCTCCCCAAAACAGTCTATGAGGCGATTGAAGGCATGGCTCCCAGGCTTAACCCAGATGTGGCCGGGAATTTACAGGCCACCATTCAATTCAACGTCTCCCCTTCGACCTCGCTCGAGACGGGCGGCGACTATTACCTGAGTATCGCCGATGGGAAATGCGATTTCTCCACTGGCACGGTTCCGGATCCCACGCTGACCATCTCCACCCCGTCCGATGTCTGGCTAAAGATCGCGCGCAAAGAAATGAGCGGTCCCATGGCCTTGATGACGGGCAAGTACAAGGCGCGGGGGAATATCGGCCTTTTGATGAAGATGAACAAGCTCTTCTCGCACCAACCGCTGGAAGTAGAGTTGGTTGAAAAGTGAGCCTGGAGCTACAACACCTGGTTCGGTCATGGCAAAGGATCGATACACATGGATCTAGCGCGAAACACTCTGGCAGTTGGGCGTCGAGTGAATGGCTAACTACCCATGCACTTGCGTCCAACTGCACTAGCTATTGGAAGAAGGAGGTACAAATGAAAGTCCTGGCCCTGAACGGCTCTCCCCGCATGAAAACCAGCAGCACCTATCACATGCTCAAACCCTTGCTGGAAGGCATGGAGGGTGCTGGCGCAGAGACCGAACTGATCCACATCCGCGAACTCGATCTGGAGTTTTGCATCGGTTGTTACACCTGCTGGGTGCGCACACCCGGTGTGTG
>JBHLRC010000270.1:0-2776 GCA_048882965.1 Candidatus Thorarchaeota archaeon | reverse complement strand
CATCTGTCTCGTCGATTGCTCAAAGAGGGTTTTTCGGTCATCGGTGTGGACAGTTTCACCGATTATTATCCCAGATGGATCAAATTAAACAATCTGTCACCGATTCAGAGCGAAAGCAATTTTTCGTTCATCGAAGAGGACATCAATTCTCTCGACCTTCACCGGCTTTTGCAACGGATCGATTATGTATTCCACATGGCAGCCCAAGCAGGGGTGAGAGCGAGTTGGGGACAGAGCTTTTCAGAGTATTTACGGAATAACGTGGAAGCCACACAAAGGCTTTTGGAGGTGTCAAAGGACCTGCCTCTCAAAAAGTTTATCTATGCATCCTCTTCATCAGTTTACGGATTTTGCCCAGAGCTTCCGATGAGAGAATCTAGTCCTCTCCTCCCCTATTCGCCTTACGGCGTCACCAAGTTGGCTGCAGAAAACCTATGTAATCTCTATTTCAAGAACTACGGTGTCCCGGCTCTGTCTCTGCGCTTTTTCACTGTTTATGGTCCGGGACAGCGTCCCGACATGGCCTTCCATAAATTTTTCAGATCGACAGCAAAGAATAAACCCATCACTGTGTTCGGCACGGGAGAACAGACAAGAGATTTTACTTACATCGATGATATCGTCGAGGCCATTTTTGTTTGTACCTTCAAAGGCCGGACAGGGGAAACATACAACCTGGGTGGAGGGGAGAGAAAGATGTTGAAGGATCTCTTCCCTCTTTTCGAAAAGATTTGTGGGAAAAAAATAAGCATCAATTGGGAAGAAAAACAAAAGGGAGACGTCCTTCATACGTTAGCAGACATTCACAAAGCAAAGACAGACTTAGGATTCGATCCAAAAACACCGATCGATGAGGGACTGAGCGAAGAATGGAGGTGGATCAAAGCCCTCTATTCCCCTGAGGATAAATATCCATGATACAACTGAGAGAAATATTTAAAAGGGAAAAAATACTTCTATATGGATGCATCGTCCTGTGCATTCTTTTTTTCATGAACTGCGGAAAAAAGGAGGCAGAGATCGACCCAGAGATCGCCTCTAACGATGAGCTCCTCTTCAATCTGGGTATGGAAGCTATCGAAAAAGATCCGGAAAAGGGACGTCTTTATCTGCGACAGGTCATCGATTCCTTTCCGAAGAGTTTTTACGCTCAACGGGCAAAATTGGCCATCGCCGATTCCTACTTTGAAAAGGGAGACGAGGGGAGTATGATAATCGCCGCTTCCGAATACAGAGAGTTCATTTCCCTGTTCCCTCTCAGTCCATCTGCCTCCTATGCCCAGTACCAGATCGGGATGACCTACTACGAAAAGGCTTTAAAACCAGGGAGAGACCAGACCAAAACAAAACAGGCTCTCGAAGAATTTAAAAAAGTGGTAACCAATTATCCGTTGAGTGACGAAGCAAAACTCACGGAGGAAAAGATAAGGGACTGCGAAGAAAGATTAGCCGCGCACACGCTGAGTATAGGAGAACTCTATTATAAGCGCGGGGCATATAAAGCGTCGACAAGCCGATTGATCGATATCCTGACAGAATACCCGAATTATTCAGAGATGGATAAAGTGTATTTTTATCTTGGCGATTCCTACTATAAATGGGAGAAGATCGATGAGAGCATTCCCTATTTTCGCAAGCTCATAACAGATTATCCCGAGAGCAAATACGCAGAAAAAGCCACTGAAAGGATAGAGGAGATCGAAAAACGAAACTCAATAGACGTGCGAAAATAATGAATACAGTTTTAATGCGGAGGTCAACATGAATAAAAAGTGCAAAATTGTGAGTGTTCTGTGTATGCTGTTTCTACTCGCCGCTGTGTCCCATGCGCAAGAAGCTACGCCCGATTTTTCATTCGAAAAAAAGTGGAGCACGGGGCTCGGATTCGAATACTTCAAAACGACAATCAGCTGGGATGAGGATAGTTTCGTCTCACCTCTCAAATCCTATCTTATGACATTTCATATCAGTTATAGGATTCTGGAGGATTTAAACCTGGGGGGGATCATCGGCTATGCCTCGTCCGACTTTGAATCCCTGACCTTTCGAGAGCTGCCACTATCGCTGATATTAGACAAGGGAGCGATCGGGGGATTTTTACTCGGTGGAGAGGCCGACTTCACATTCTACAAAACAAATAATCTGGACTTCAGTGTCTCCGGCCAGTATACCTACTACTTCGGCAGAGAGAAACAATGGAATATTCCTGGCCTTGCAGTCGAAGGGAGCGCAACAGGCAAACCAAAATGGTCACGATTGACTTTGGGCGGATCTATCAAATACACAGCTGCCAATCCATTCCTTCCCTACCTGACCGTGGCTTATAGATCTCTCTCAGGTAGCTTCGAATTGGAAGAGTCCATCCAATCCCTGAACAGAAGAGAAGAAAAAGACATATCTGGCGTGGGAAACCTAATGATCGGAGTGGGGGGAATCTACAAACTTTCTGATATTCTCAGGTTTCATTTGGAGGCTGATTTTACGCCCTACGGCAGCGGCGACAATTATGACAGTGGGGTCGATTTTAGCGCCCTCCTGAGAATTATGTACTCATTTTAATGTGATGCGGAGGATAGGATGACAAAAAAAAGATTTGTTTTATTCACATCCACAATACTCGTCCTTTTGTTTTCTGTCAGCTTCGACAATGCCGACCAGGACAGGAGAATCCGGAGGACGAAAACTCCGATTCTCAAAAATATACAGGCTTCGAAGGATAATTTAAGAACAAGAGATAACCTCCAGAGATATGCATCAGGGGAAATCCTCGTCAAAT
>JBHLRC010000269.1:0-2780 GCA_048882965.1 Candidatus Thorarchaeota archaeon | reverse complement strand
CACGCCCAAGCCGGATGCGCCTGTAGTCTGGGGAAAGCTTGTCCTGGCGATTCGCAAGTCGGATTCCCTCCCCCGAAAAGAGGAGTTCTACGGCGAGAAGGGTAAGCTCAGGAAGGTGCTCACCTATGAGGATATCCGCAAGGCTGGGGGACGAGACTATCCGATGCGATGGAAGATGGTTTCGGTCACTAAGCCCGGGCACGAGACGGTGCTCGTCTACAGTGACCTGAAATTCGATCTGAGGATTCCCGACCGCATATTCACCCAGCGGAACATGAAGCGACCGCTCTAACGAAACCGGAGAATGAGCCCATGTTGTTTCTGAGTATGGCTTGGCGAAATGTATGGCGCAATCAACGGCGTTCCCTCCTCACGATTGTGGCGATTGCCTTGGGTCTGGCCTTCAACATCTTCATGCGGGCGATTGGTGATGGATTTCACGAGCAGATGGTAGACAACTCGGTCCGCTCTCACATCGGCCACTTGCAGATCCACCGCGCCGGCTATCACGACAATCCCGGCCTGAACAAGACGCTCGGTTCACCCCAGGAGGTGCAGCACGCCGTGAAACGCCTCCCCGGCCTGCGGGGCTATTCCATGCGCGTGATCGGCGATGGGTTGGCAAGCACGGCGGAGAATTCCGCGGGCGTCGCCATCGTCGGAATCGACCCCTCGCAAGAGCGCACTGTCACAACCATCAACCGCGGAGTAGTCGAGGGCCAGTACTTGAAGCCCGGGCAGGACCGGCCCATCCTCATCGGAGACCGTCTGGCGAGCAACCTCAAGGCCGCACTCGACGACAAGGTGGTCTTGATGGTTCAGGCGGCGGACGGTTCGATGGGCGCCGACCTGTTTCGCGTGGTGGGCATCTTCCGGTCCGGCTCGCCAGAACTCGATCGCGGAATGGTCTTCCTGCTTCGCAACGACGCCCAGAGTCTTTTCTCGCTCGATGGGCGGATCACCGAGGCCGTGGTGCTGCTCAACTCGTCCCTCGAGGTCCCCGCGGCGCAGGAAGAACTTAGAACCGCCTTGGCCGACCAGAATGTCGAAGTGCTGACCTGGTATCAGGTTGAGCCTTTCCTGCTCCAGTTCATCGAGCTCGACGACGCTTTCTTCTACGTCATCGTGGTCTTCTTCTTCGTTGTGATTTCCATTGGGATTCTCAACACCATCATGATGTCAGTCTTCGAGCGAGTGCGGGAGTTCGGAGTGATGATGGCGCTCGGCACAAAACCCCGGCAGATCATCAAGCTGGTAGTGGAGGAGGCGTTCGTGCTGGGGCTGGCGGGCGTGGTGATTGGCTGCGCCATCGGCGTCGCGGCCACCCTTTACTATGCCGCCCACGGGATGAACTTGTCGTCGTGGGGGGAGGGCGCGGCGGCTTTAGGGATGACGTCCACGGTCGTCTACACCAAACTGACCGCCGCCAATCTGTTTATTTCGGATTTTTCCGTCTTGGCAGTCGTCATTCTCGTGGGACTGTATCCGGCGTTCTACGCCTCCCGGTTGCGGCCCGTCGAAGCGATTCGTCACGTGTGAGAGGTTTGCGATGGCACAAGTAGATTTGGAGAATGTTTCGAGAACATACAGCGACCATGTGGATGTGCATGCGCTGCGCGATGTCACACTATCGCTTCAGCGAGGATCGTTTGTGGCCGTGGCAGGTCCATCGGGTTCTGGTAAGACAACTCTGCTGAATGTCATCGGTGGGCTGGACCGGCCGGACCGGGGCGCCGTCCGCATCGCCAACCTCGACCTTGCGACCGCCCCTGCTGACCGGCTGGCGGATTTCCGCCTGCGTCACATCGGTTTCGTCTTTCAGGCTTACAACCTGTTTCCGGTCCTGACGGCTGTGGAGAATCTGGAGTTTATCCCTGCCCTGCAGGGAATGACGAAAGAGGATCGCCTGCGGCGCGCCGAAGAATTGCTGGAAATGGTCGGGCTGGGCGAAATCCGCAACAAGCGACCGAATGAGATGAGCGGCGGCCAGCAGCAGCGAGTGGCCGTGCTGCGGGCCATCATGACCGAACCGGAAATCGTCCTCGCCGACGAGCCGACGGCCAACCTCGATTCCGCCAGTGCCTCTCTCCTGCTCGACATGATGGCGGAACTGAACCGCCAGAAAGGTATCACGTTCCTGTTTTCTACCCACGATCCGTTGGTAATGGAGCGCGCGCGGCGGCTGATCCGTCTTAAAGACGGCGCGGTAGTGTCGGATGAGAATCGCGACCCCGAACCCGCAAAGGCGACGCCATGAAGTGGGCCGCGGCTATCGTGGCATGGCTGCTCGCCGGAGCGGTGACGGCAGCGGCCCAGCAAAGCTCCAGCACCAGCAAAACTTCGGCGTTCGAGTTACATCTCGGCGGGTATTACAAAAGTCTCTTCACGACCTCCAAATCTTTCATCACGGGCGAATCTTACGGGGATAGCCTGAACCGCCTGCGGCTGAGTCTTGAAGGCCGGCACGGCGAGTCTCTCCTATTTCACGTCGAGTTCGATAACGAGGCGCATTTCGGGAACCTGAACACCCTGCCGGATTTTGAACTGGTGCGCCAGCGCCAGGCTTCGACCCTTTTCGACCTGCTCCATCCTTTTGTGGATCGCGACCACGCTTACTGGGACGTTTCGCTTTATCGCGGGTCAGTAACCATCAGAAACAACCGCGCCGCGCTGACCCTCGGCCGCCAGCGCATCGGCTGGGGAACGGCACGTTTCTGGAGCCCGGTGGACGTCTTCAATCCGCTCAGCCCGCTGCAAATCGAAGGCGAAGAACGAGAGGG
>JBHLRC010000268.1:0-2780 GCA_048882965.1 Candidatus Thorarchaeota archaeon | reverse complement strand
GAAGGGTGACATGAATCTCCTGTTCATACTCGACCAACTGTTCCCTACGATGGGAGTATCAGATGATGCCTCCAATCCACATCACTAGGTGCTTTCAAGAAATATATAGAAGATAGTAAAAGAAGAAGAAAAGGGGACCATGTTGTCCCCTCTCTGCTTTGTAATAATTACATCTGTTTCTCTTGCCTGTACGACAGATTGTCCAATACAGCTGTCTTATGTGCTTCCATGTTACAAAAGCTCAATACATGTTGGAGTGATTCGAATTGGATTTCCCCGATGATTTAAGATCTGCAGAACGGGCTTTAGAACAGTCGGAAATTGAGTTCCTTAAAGGAGCTGATGGAGTATCTGAGGCACTGTTACAAGAATTATCAACGGGAACATTCACCTCTGATGTTAAAACTGCCCAAGAACAGATGCGGCAACTTGATGAGTCTCGTTATGTAAAATGGGACCGATGGACGAAGACATACAACTTCGCTGCATCATTCTGGAAGGATGAGGGATATCCGAGCATTGATACCACTACACATCAGGCCAGTAATCCTGATTGGTATTCAAGGAGGACCAGAACTACGGCATTTGTAAAAGACTTGATGACCCATCGATCTGTGACACCTCCAACAACCAATGGCGAGCAAAAGGGACCTCCAACTCCTCTTGGTGAACCGTCAAACAGGTGGCTACTTGATTTTGTTGCCTTTTCCAGTCTGCGTCTATCTTTCAAGCATCACTGGGAGAAGTTAGTACGAGATATTGTGATGAAACGATCTCAGACCAACTTGTCACTTGTAGCTGAACGACTTGGTCTGACTATTCAAGATATTCTTGATATTGCGCGTAAGATCATGGATCTAGATGACCATGTGATTGAGCATGATGTGAGTGACGCCAGCAAGAATCTGACATATCTCTGCAGAAAGCCCGACTCCAGTATAACCCCTCTGGTAGACATAGCACCTCAAGAAGAATGATTGAATGAGCGCGGAAAGCCGTTTCTCTATTTTCAGTTTGAAACTACATCTGTTTCTCTTGCCTGTAGGGCTGGTAGTCAGGTGTGAATATCTCCCTGGTCATGACAATTCATCTAGTTCTTTGACAGATTCTCTGTGAGAGTATTTTAAATATTGAAGACATTTCCTGCAGCGCATTGCAAGCTTGTAGTAGGAAAATCTGCAAGAATGCGCTTCTTGCGCCTTGTACAGTGGCACGGGACAATCATTCCTAAATCTCTAAGAATCTCAAGCTTGTCGAAACCATGAAATCCGCCAGCAACACCATATATCGTTCCAAAGTCTTTTGCAAAGTTCAATATAGTATCTAGACCTGGGTGACTACAACCAGTAACTATGACCAAGCCCTTGGGCGTTTGCACCATCAAGGACTGCTCACCCATTCTACCAATCTCTCCCGTTGATGTGATTCCCTCAGCAACATCAATCGTATCACTGACCTTCACCATCTCCACATTCCCGAATCTGGAGAGCTTCTTCCTCAGAGGTGCAAAGAATGATCTTGGAACAAATACTCGGACATCATTAAGTTGCTCAACAATCTCAATGCCGCCTGTATGATCACCATGAGCATGAGAGAGCACAATTGCTTTTATCTCTTGGAGGTCAATTTTCAGCCTCTGTATGTTGTAACTGAGAGTGCTGAGATTAGCTCCAGTATCAAATAATACATTCTCTCCAATAAGACAAGAGAATCCCCAACCACTCTTGAAACCAACTTTAGCTTCGTTGTCAAAGACAATTGTGAGCTTCGTTGTGTGTCACACCTTTGTTTTGGCTGATTATTGATGATCTCTATTATCCATTATGTAATTAACTCTTAACGACTTGGAGTAACAGTTTGTTTCTCTTGCCAGTAAAGCAGATAATCCGGTCCGAATATATCACGTGCCATGATTGCTATCTATGATGCGCCTTTCCTCACTATGCGTTTTTCCCATAGCACAAGTACAATTACAACCGCAACTGGCGCTCCAATTACGATACTCAGCTGTATCAATGGTAATTGATCTTGAGAAGTGATTGTAGAAGTATCGTTATTGATGCGAAGGATAATTGGATAGTCCATGACGAAAATGTTACGGATGATCAGATTTCCATTCTCCATCTTGATCAAAAGTTCCTGCTCAAAGCCATTGAGTGTGTCAATGGCTACTACTTTTTGGGCAGACAAACCAGGAAATCTAAGAGTAGTCCTTACGCCGCAATCATCGTCAACTGCTTCACCATGGGTCCAATATGCGAACAACGTGTCGCCATTTGGAAGCTCGAAGGTGTTATTCATGGTGTTTGTGGGTCCACTCCCCATTTCAACAGCAGGACTCTTCGGCGTGGTTCCGGCCAAGGCTTTGTAAAGATTGCTTGTTACTCGGTGTGTCCATGGCGCACTTTCAGGTATGTCTGGAAGCCAAGAATACATTGATACACCAATATCCCATCCGAGGTGCATGACAACCGCGCGTGAAGCATATTTAGCTGCTTGTTTATCGGTCTGGGGATACCCCCAGGGCTGACCAGGAGGATTACCCCCCGCACCATAACTAATTTCGGTGGCCCAATACTCTCCGTCGAATCCATGAGTACTTGCTGTTTGTCTGATTCCCTCAATAATCTCTGGGTATTGGTAATAATATCCATCCCAAAATGGATCGTTGGGCAGCACGTTATAGATACCATGCCATTGAACCACGTCCACCATGGTCATGATGTCAGATTCGATGACAGTAGAGAGGTAGTCCTGCGCGAAGAAGAGGACATTAGGGG
>JBHLRC010000267.1:0-2786 GCA_048882965.1 Candidatus Thorarchaeota archaeon | reverse complement strand
ATAATTTAAGAAAACAAATAGATAATATCCTTACGAAGATATATTTAACCATTCAATATAATGTAAAGAGTAAATCTTATAATTATATCTTAAATGTAGTAGTGGGTGTTATCCTCCTTATAGTTATCATTATCATCGTCATTGTCATCATCATCCTTTCCAAGTAATTTTTTATAGAAATATTTAAAGATTTTGTCTGGATCCTCCGGATCATCCTTGAAATCTTTAAAATCCCTAGGATCAATCTTTATAATACTGCCTCTTTTAAATGGTATAATTTTATCGCGTAGTTCTTTCTCCATCCTCTCTTGTTTTCTTTCGTTTAGAAGTAGTTCTTTTTTCATTAATTCTTTCAATTCATTTATTACTAAATTATCTAAGTATTCTGGATCAAATTCTAAAAGTGCTTCTAGACTATAGAACTTTGTAATCCTTTTAAGAGCTTTTTCCTTTTTAATTTTGGGAATCTGACTTATACTTTCAAGATTTAATTTTGATAAAATATTTAACCAGTCGAGTTTTATAGCCCAAGATAAAAGGTTTTTATCTTCTTCCATCTTTCAAAGGTTTTGTTTTATAATTTTAGAAATTTTAGATAGGAAATAAACTTTTTTCTAAGTCTCTTATAATATATCCAATTAATGAACCTTATAAATTTATTTATTACAATCAATAATATTCAAAATAAGGTAATTTATTGAGGTATTTGACAATTTGGAGAAATACTTATAAAAAAAATGTTGTAACTTTGGATTTTAAAGTATTCCTTTAAGATCAATTATTGTGAATGAATTTTCGAATTTTAGAAGATACAAAATCAGGTGCATCATGAGTAATCCAATGCGAAGCTTCTTCATTCTTTTCAATTTGTATGTCTTTAACGTATTCAGTTAATCCATCTAATAATTGAGGGGTTAAAAATTTGTCCTTTATTCCCCATAGTACTAAGGTAGGAACTTCAATAAAGCCTGTCCATTTTTTAAAACTTTGATTTGCTCGGTAATAATTCACTCCTCCTTCTATTGCCCCTGGTTGAGACCAAGCTTCAATATATTTTTTTCTATCTAATTCACTAAAGCTTGATGTAAACACAAATTTTTTTAGTTGTTCATAATCGTTTTCAATAATGAATTTCTCTCCGTCAGGTTTATAAAACTCAAAAATATAGAAACTCGCTTTTTGCTGTTCCTTATCAGTTCTTAAATTTCGAGAAAATATTTTTGGATGGGGAGAATTTAGTATTACCAATTTATTTAATAGCTCTGGATATTTTTCAGCAAAAATCCAGGCTACTGCTCCCCCCCAATCATGGCCTATAAGGCTGAATTTTTCTAATCCAAGTTCTTCAGATAATCCTTTAATATCGTCTACTAAAAGTTCTACTGTATAGTTTTCTATACCTTTCGGTTTATCAGATAAATTGTAACCTCTCATATCCGGGATAATTAATTTGAAATCATCTTTAAGAAGTGGAATAACTTTAGACCAACAAAACCAAAATTCTGGAAATCCATGCAATAATATCAAAGGCTCTCCAGATCCGACAATTATAGTATGAAGCTTTATCCCATTTGTTTCAATAAATACATTTTTTATATCTTCCATAGCTTTAGAAATGCAAAAAGCTATTTATTTTTTAATCAAATATGATTAGGACTAGGAATAATTTATGAAAAATAAGATGAAAATAAGTGTTAATATATAACAAAATAAGCTTTTACTTATTCGAAATAACTTATAAACGATTTAGTAAAATCCTTTACTGAAGAATTGTCAATTTCACCGAATTTGTAGCGGCCACGGGGTAATTTAGATTTCCCAGAAAAATGTTTCTTGAAGGCACGTTCGAAATCATTAATAGCTAGACTATTATGTTCAGCAAATTTAATTTCACCAAAATACTTCATTATATCTTCTTTGAGTATTGTAATCACCAATTCTTGTTTTATTCAAATGTTTTTTTAATTAAATAAACAAGTCTAGTATATAAATGTTTTCCTACACATGCAACAGTGTAAATTTCTTGTATTTTACCGAATCATCATTCAGTGAATGAAGGTTCATTCTTTTTTTTAGATCTTTTTTATTTTTGCTTGTCCTACTTAAATAGTGATATTTGCCCAATTTTTCAATTTTTAGAAACTTACTGAAAATTCATTGGTTTGAAGATTAAAAAGTAATAAATTATAGCAAGATTTATTAAGATTTATAATATTTTTAATGAAGTTTGTAAATGTTTAAATTAATTTTTTGAGTTGATTATACTTGTCTTTAAGGAAAAAAAAAAGTGAGAGAATAAAAAAGGAAAAAAGAAATCTTTTTATAATATCAGCTCTCACTGTTTTTGAAAAAAAGGGATTTAATAATACCCGAATAAAAGATATAACAAACAAGGCTAATACGAGCGTAGGGAACTTCTATAATTACTTTAATTCAAAAGAAGACGTGATAGAAGTGTTAATTAGTGGATTAGCTGAACTTATGATAAGCAAATTTAGAGAATTATTTATTTATTTCAGAGAAAATAGAATTCCCCCAATCTCTGCAGTTAAGAAACTTTTTCGGGGATACGCGAAAATGTTTAGGGAAAAAAAAGAAACTTTTCTAATTTTCTTTGAGCAAATGGGGGGAATGGACCAAAAATATCGTATAAAAAGAAATGAAATAATGGATAATTTTACACAGGAAGTTGAAAAAATCATAATAAAGTTGTCAGAATACGGTGCTCGAGACCAAAACCCTAAGATCTCAGCTAGAATTTGGACATCTACGGTACTTGGAGTGTT
>JBHLRC010000266.1:0-2796 GCA_048882965.1 Candidatus Thorarchaeota archaeon | reverse complement strand
CTTCTAGAACCCTCTTTCAGATGAAACTGTTCTACTTCAATGGCACATAAGCAGATGACTTCGTTGCACCTATTCCCGGGTTGCCATGCTTAACCTGTTTCGTAGTGATTGCAAACTCTCCCGTCACGTGCCCTATCATCTGCGGGATGATTTTGATTCTGGTGAAGTCCTTACCATTGTGAATAGCAATTGTGAGGTCGACCATTTCAGGAAGAATGACCATGTCACGGCAATGTGTGCGAACAACTACATCCTTCCCCTTTCTCTGCTGTTTCCTTGCTGCCCTGAGCTTCATGAGCAGTTTCTTCTGACGTGGGGGGAGACCGCGCTTGAGAGTCCTTCTCCTGCGTGTGGGGAGCAGCTCGATGAGCGAGTCCATGTTCATCTTAGCCAGCTCTGACAGGGGATACCCGCGGTACATTGGTTCGCCTTTCTGTGACATATTACCACCAATTGTGATATACGGAGTCGTTTGTGGCGACTCATAACTGTGCTGAACGCAAGAGGTCTCAATTTAAGGATTGCGTACTGTCCATCAGTCTGAACGGTCGATCACATTTCCATCATGATCAAGCATACCCGCTTTCCTCATAGCTACTCTGACCCAGCCCATCGAAGCCTCGAGACCGGGATCCCTGATGAGAGCCAGTCTAGCAAGTCTGATGGCCTCCTCCCATCGTTCCAGCTCATAGTTGACTTCCGCCATGTTCGCAATTGCCAGTGGTTGGCGTTTTTCCCTCTCCAAGGCTTTCTCAAAACTCACAAGACACTCCTCGAGTAACCCTAGATTTCTCTGCATCACCCCCAAGTTGAAGTAGGGGATAGGGTTCTTGGGATCCATAGCAGCTGCGGTATCTAGTAAGGCGAACGCCTCAACAGTCTGTGGGCTTTTTCTTGTGGGCGCTTCCTGTACTTCCATCAGCGCCACAGCTAGCGTCACGTACGCATTGATGTGGTCAGGATTCTTCTCAATTATTATTCTAAGATTCTTGATGGCATCCTCTGCCTTACCTTCTTTCAACAGTCTTGCTGCGTTCCTGTATTCGTGATTCTTCGAGCGTCCAAAGAGTGGCATATTGAAACACTGGCTCAATGACTCGCAATGCCTCTTAAGTCATGACCTGTTTGCAGAATGGTTCATGCTCAACGTAGCGATCAAGAACGATTGATTCTTTTTCCTGTGAATCCTCTATGGAGTGTCAACTATGTCAAAATGAGATGAAAGGGCCTTTCGGCCCCGTCTACTTGTAGGTAATCGAAATGATTACTCTTCCGCCTTCTCTTTTACTTCTTCTTCGTCAAAGTCAAAGTCTTCGAGTGGCTCTGGAGCTGGAGTGGTTAGCATAGTCCAACCAATCCACATTGCTATGACCATGATCAGAACCACGCCCAAGTATATTGGTAGTTGAACCAGGAACTCTGGGGCTGGCCTGAAGAAGGGTGCAAAATCACCAAAGGTCGCATTAACCCAATCCACAAGGCCTGGGAATAACTGAAGAATGACTAGGCCCCAAGTGTAGTATAGTAACACCAGCAGGGCGAAGATGAAGATAAGGGCACCAATTGCCTTTTCTTTTCCGATCGTGATTACTCTCCTCTATTTGTTAAAGGAACTAAGTCGCTTAGCGCTAGTGCACTAATAAAAGGATTACGTAGGCACCATATCACTAAAAGCTCTAGATAAATGATGAAAATTGATGTGCCAACCATAATCGACATTTTTTTGGGGGGGCTTAACATGAGAATCATCACGCAGTTTGCGTGGTTTGAAAGCTATGACTGCTCGTGGAATATCATCAGATCTTGAGTTTCGAAACTGGATTCTTCAGCAACCTGAGGGCAAGACATTGTTGAGATGTTACCAGTGCGGAAGGTGCACCAGTGCTTGTCCTGTTGCTGCTATAGACGAGTCTTTCAATCCTCGACTCTTTCTTGAGAAGTTAATATTGGCTGATGAATCATTAGCTGAGGAACAATTGGTATGGACCTGCCTTACATGTGAGCAATGTGAGGTCAGATGCCCCGAACACGTGAAGATACCTGAGATTCTAGTACTTGCCAAGGTAAGAGGGCTGGCTTCAGGGAATACACCTCAGACTGCATTAGATAGAGCAAAAGCCATTCTCTCCGAGGGTCGTGTGATTCTGGTTAGCGATCCTATGTTAAGGACTCGTGAAAAAATGGGTCTACCAGATTTAGGAAGCCCTCCAGTTGATCATCTTGGAAAAATCCTCAAGGAACTAGGGACTATTGAACAGGTTGAATCTGCTGAATCAAGATACGGAGGTGATGGGGATGAGTAAATCGAAAGAATATACCTATTTCCCTGGTTGTACTATTCCCTTCAGACTCCCACACTTTGAACTCACCATGAGAGAGGTCTTGAAGAAGCTAAATGTAGAACTGATAACAGACGAGAGACATACCTGCTGTCCTGAACCAACCACCTTCCCTGGAGTAGATATTGAAGCCTGGTTTACAATTGGGGCTAGGAATCTTGCAGTGAGTGAGTCTAGCAGTCGGGATACGATGGCCCTGTGCAGCGGATGTTTTCACACATTGGCTATCGTGAAACACACCCTCCAATCAGATGATGACATCAGAGAACGAGTGAATAGGAGACTGAAGAAGGTTGGACTGCAAGCCACCGGAAAAGTCTCTGTGAAGAACATACTTCATGTGCTTCATGAAGATGTAGGACTGAAACGCATTGCAAAAGAGATAACTCAACCACTCAAGGGTCTCTCGATAGCCACTCATTATGGTTGCCACCTTGTCAGACCAATTGAAGCAACC
>JBHLRC010000265.1:0-2908 GCA_048882965.1 Candidatus Thorarchaeota archaeon | reverse complement strand
AGGTCCTCGACATGACCAATTCCATGGATTTCACGGAAGATTACGCCGACCTCAAGTCTGGTATTCGCCGCTATGGCGCCGTACTGGGTTGGACCGACCCTGTGCCCGGCATCAAATACGAGGATAACCTGTACGATTACCTCGTCACGCTCAAGATCGATAAAAACCACAAGCACGGGGAGATTTTCCACTACCAGACCCCCAAGACCGACGTGGTCAACTGGGTCACCAACCGGGTGAACGGGCAATCCTTCCAGGATGCGATGTACGGGAAGCTCTGGTCCAAGCTCGGCACAGAGGGCGAGACCTACGTGTTGCTGGACAAAAACGCAACGCTTGTTGCCGGTGGCGGTTTGAACGCGACGCCCTACAATCTGGCCCGCTTCGCGATCATGATGATCAACGATGGCAAGTTCAACGGCCGGCAGGTCGTCCAGCCCGCCGTCATCGAGAAACTGGCCAAGGGAGGCGACATAAAGGCCTTTGACAACGGCCCTGACTCAGATGGACTGGTTCATCCTAAGGGCGAATGGAGCTACCGTGCTCAATGGTGGGTCAAGCACACCAAAGGAATGGAGGCTTTTATGGCGATAGGGATCCACGGTCAATGGATCTACCTGGACGTGAATCGAGATATTGCGATTATTAAACAATCTTCTCAACCCCTTTCCAAGGATACGAACCTTAACGGAACAGATCTCAATGGCTTCTATGCTATCGTTGATTACTTGAGTGAGAAGTAACTTTATGGGTCCACGTAATAAGCGGCTTCAGACGGACGCGTAAACAGCCGCACGCCGCGGAGCCGAAACTTTATCCATCCATATGGTTGAGTCATAGGAGTGATTATGTTTAAAGTGATACAAAAAGGCGTGAATCGTTTAGACATTGAGATGACAGGGAAGTTAAACTCTGAGAAAATGAAAATTGCGTTAGATGAACTTGTTGTCAAATCGAAGAATATAGAACATGGCAAAATGCTGTATGATATTATTGATTTTCACCTGCCATCACTAGCTGCAATTGTCATTGAATTTTCTCGCCTTCCTTCGATGTTTGGGCTTATGAAAAGATTCGACCGCGCAGCGGTATTGACTGATAAGACTTGGTTAAAGAAAGTAAGTGAATTCGAGGGAACCTTGTTCCCTGGTCTTGAAATTAAGGCTTTTGATAGGAATCAAAAAGAAGAAGCAGAGGCTTGGTTGTCAAGCTAGATTGACATTAAAACTTGTGATTAGCGTTACAACACCCCAATGAATTGCCATTCAGTCAGATTCAACCTTTTGGCAAGTATCATTGAAAATTCCGAGCCGGCGAAAGCGATAGCTTACGGAAGGTAATCGAAAGCTCTTTGTGACAAAATACCCGAATCGGAGTACTATACTATAGTTTGCTAACAGTTATGGGCGTAGTTATGTCCCCAATATGCGATATTTTCTCCTTTACTTATGTCGCAATAATGTAAAAATAGAGTGTTTCTATTAGGCGACTTAATTCAAAGTTGGGCCATGCTAATAACAAACTGATAGTCGGGGGGGTGGTGTCATGAAAAACAAGCGAATGAAACGGGCAATTCTCGAGAACATTGAGCTGGAGTACGAAATCGTGGGTGCAGCGGAGCCGGTTGTGTTGATTCATCCTGGACACTTTGCCGGTTGGTTCACGCCTTTATTGGGTGAGCCAGCGCTCACGGACCATTACCGCGTGGTGAGGTATCATCGAGTCGGCTGCGTTGGCAGCAGCCATCTAGCGGGTCCGGTCAGCGTCACGCAGTCGGCCGCCCACTGTCGCTCGCTAATGCATCACCTTGGGATCGAGCGAGCGCACATCGTCGGCCACTCTTCGAGCGGGAACGTAGCCCTGCAGTTGGCTCTGGACGCTCCCGACGCGGTGCACTCCCTCGCACTCCTGGAACCTGCGCTGATGTCAGTGCCGAGTGCTCAGACGTCAAGAGCCTTCCTTGGGACCGCAGTCCAGCTTTACCGAGCGGGCGATAAGACCGGGGCCATTGATACGTTCTTGCGGGGAACCTGCGGGTCGGGCTACCGCGCTGTGTTGGACAAGACACTTCCGGATTCCTTTGATCAAGCCGTGGCCGACTCGGATACCTTCTTCGGCCAAGAACTGCCTGCCCTCCAACAGTGGTCGTTCACACGCCAGGACGCGCGTCGTATCGCCCAGCCGGTCCTCGCTGTCGTAGGGGCGAAGAGCCAGGAGTCGGACCCCGTCTTCGCGGAGCGACAGGAACTGCTGCTCTCTTGGCTGCCCAACGTCGAGGCCTTCGTGCTGCCCGATGCGACACACCTGCTCCAAGTGCAGAATCCTTCCGGGATGGCCGAGGGTCTGGCTGCCTTCTTCGCCCTTCATCCGCTCTCGGCATCGTCCTGAGCGGTGGTAGCTAGGGAAGGTGGGTAAAGGCTAGGGTTTCCCACCAACCAAAGTCATGAAACCTGACACCCGCGTGGAGGCGACTCTCTGACCGCTCGCGCCTCACGCGGGGCGTTAATGCTTTCTCCCTGTAATCGAAAGAAAATCCATTACCTCAAAATAAACAATTACGATAAGTATACTGCAAAATCCTCCGATTGAAGTATTCCCCAATTTACATTATCAAATATGGAACGAGCCTATATCCCAACATGGTCCTGTAAGCCATAGCCCGAGGCATACCCCCAAAGATTTCAGCATACATTACACGCTTATGTTCGGTGGGGTCAGATTTCTTCCTTCGTCTTTTGTGGTTGGGGTGGGTATGTAATGTGGACAAGAATGGTAAGAATGATTAGGGAGGATTTCATGGTCAGACGCTGCACACGCCACAGCGATCGCAAGATCCCACCTGACAGACCTCGGATTCCTTTTCCTTTAGGGCGAGTTTGTATTCCTTAATCAAGTACTCTTTATGGAT
>JBHLRC010000264.1:0-2917 GCA_048882965.1 Candidatus Thorarchaeota archaeon | reverse complement strand
AAGGTGAAGCTGTTCGTATGATTGGGACAGTTCAGGATATCACAGAGAGAATAAAACAGGAATCGTTATTGAGAGAAGAGAGAGATAAGGCACAGAGGTACTTGGACTTAGCAGGTACTATGATTGTAGCGCTTGATAATAACCTCAATGTGACAATGATAAATCAAAAGGGATGTGAGCTTCTCGAATGTACAGAAGGAGAGATAGTTGGTTCCAATTGGATTGAGAAATACATCCCAAAACAAAGCAGAGCAATAGCAGCTGAATATCTTGGTTCATTAATTGCAGGAGGACCAGGTGGGTCCTGTGATATGATTATTCAAACTCCCGGAGGTATTCAAAAGAAGATACTATGTCAGGACAGGGTTCTCACAGATGATGAAGGGCAAGTCACTACAATTCTTTGTTCTGCACAGGAGATTGAGTTTGATGAAGAAGAATCACAAATGTCCAAAACTAGGAGGATTAGAGAGGAGTGGTGGCGTGGTGTGTTTGATCATGCACCAAATGGTATTGCAATATTTGGATCAGATGGTCTTCTGGTTGACATCAACAATGCAGGGATAGAATTACTTGGATTAGAAAAGAAAGAAGATGCCATTGGTCTGAATCTCTATCAAGATTCAAAACTACCTAAAGATGTGCTAGAGAATGTTCGTAAAGGTAATGTATGCGGATTTGATTTCATGTGGGACTTTGAATATGTTTCTTCAAGAGGTATACTTCCTACCTCTAAATCCGGTGTTATGTACATGGATGTAACTCTTTCACCTCTGCAGGATGAAGAAGGCAATCCATTGGTATATGTGATGCATGTCACGGACATGACAGAACACAAACTAGCTGAAACCGCACTCAAGGCAAATGAGGAGATGTTTCGAACCATCTTTGAGGAATCACCTATCTGCATTGAACTCTTTGACTCCGATGGAATACTTGTTAGTGCTAACCAAGCCACTTTGGAACTCTTTGGCGTGGATTCTCGTGAAGACCTGATTGGGTTCGACCTGTTTGGAGATCCTAACACTCCAGAGTATGTGAAAAATAGTCTTCAAAATGAAGAAATAGCAATGTGTGAAACACGCTTTGATTTCTCAAAGGTCAAAGTTCATGACTTGTATAGAACAAAGAAAAGCGGCATAATGCACTTGGACTGTGTCTATTCGCCAATCAAATATGGGAAAGAAAAAGACCTTCAGGGATTTATCATTCACATTCAGAATATAACCGACAAGGCTTTAGCTGAACAGGCACTGGTTGAAAGTAGGGAGAGCTACAAGGAATTATACAATAATGCTCTCGTGGGACTGTTCAGAATTCGAATCTCAGATGGTATGATTCTAGAGTGCAACGATAAATTTGCAGAGTCATTAGATTATGAGGATAAGTCATTAGTGATTGATGGATCTGTCTTAATCAAGGATATTTTCATTGACACAAAGGAATGGGATAATCTCAAGCAGATGGTTCGTAATGACCACAGATTTGTCACCGAACTTGCTGTTTTAACTCGGAATGCAACCCGCAGATGGATGCGATTTTCTCTGAGTCTTTGGTCAGAGAAAGGATGCATCGAGGGAGTCATGGCGGACATAACTGAGCAAAAGAAAGCATTAGAGATGTTGAAGAAGCAAAAGGAAGAGCTAAGTGACTTTGCACATTCCATGAGCCATGATCTGAAGAACATCTTCCACAACATGTTTGGATTCATTGAACTCGCACAGGAGGAGCAGAACTTCAGTCATCTCTTAAAGCTCAAGACCTTGCTTTCTGAAACAAGAGAAATGGTTGATCACTCAGTGGTTCTGGCTGATGCAGGATTGATAGTTGAAGAAACTGAGAATGTCAATTTATCAACACTAGTAAAAGAGGTGGCAGATTCAATAATTCCTGAGCATGTCAATTATTCACAGGCAGACTTACCGACAGTCAAGGCAGATGAACGGAAAGTTGCCCAGATATTTAGGAACCTCTTTGATAATGCAATACGTCATGGACAGCCATCAAGGATTGAGGTGAATATTGAGAGAACTGACAGCATCTACCAAATCAGAGTCAAGAATGATGGCAAGCCGATTCCTCAAGAACAGAGATCGAAGATTTTTCTACGGGGCTTCACCACAAGCAAGAGCGGACAAGGATATGGTCTGGCTATTGTAAAGCGTCTTGTGGAAGCACATGGCTGGACAATCAAGATTTTGGATGAAAGAGAGACCAGCTTTCAGATTGACATCCCGATTTCAGAGTGAGACTAATTCTCGACATGCGCTGATGTTCATATCGGCGCTTTTTTCTACATAGAGAGGCAAGCTTAATAGGACAGAGATACTAAGAATGATTGTGGTCAGAGAACCGGTAGGGCCTAGTTTTCGTAACATGCCCTCATTACATAACTCCCCCCCTCCTACCACATTGAGCTCTGCCGTAACCTGGCCACACTTCATTCAATATCTTCTTCCATACTAATCTTGTAAGATATAATTCAAAGTCTACAAGGAAGTGAAAGGCAAAATAGGAATGTGGAGGCTCGATGCTATGAGCCTCCATCCCTGCATCTCTGATGCAGGTCTTCTACTCAGTGGGTTTCCTCCAAGTCTGAATATTCCTTAGTCATCCGGTTTGAACCGAATTCGACGTGTCCTCCGTCCTGCGATCTCTTCAAATCTGGGATTGGACTCTAAGAGCTTCTTAACTAATTCCCTTGCCTTACTTTCTGAGATATCAAGAGCTTTAGCAATTTGCATCCGGGTCAACCCTATTGGATACTGTTTGATTTCATCCTGAAGGATGTCTATTTCTCCAGCAGGAGCAGTCGATGGTACAAATACTGGGGATATATCCTCAGTGACGGTTGGCGTTGACTCTATCCTTAGTTGACTCTGTTTTTCCTCAAAGGACCATTCTATTGATCCCTTTC
>JBHLRC010000263.1:1174-2966 GCA_048882965.1 Candidatus Thorarchaeota archaeon | reverse complement strand
TCCGAAAACTGTCCAAGGTCAAATCCTGCCGCTTCGAAGAGTTGTGCCCAATTTACCTCCTTCAATTCATCCCCAGGTTCGTTGCTTTTATGGGGCACAGCGCGAAATTCGATTAAATCTCCGTTTCCCTTGAGTTGGACACCTATCATACCAGGCAGAGTGGCCGGAGGATCGACAGGAGAGACCTGCCACAAGTAGCGTGCCACGGGAATGAGAAATTCCGGACTCTGGCGGTACCAAAAGTACATTCCCGATTGTTCCGCATGCTTTTTGTTTTCACTCTGGCTCGATGCGTTTCCTTCCGTACGCAACGCCCACAAGTAATCTTTGTCGTACTCGAAGCCATAAGCCCGATCCTTTGGCTGCGTCCCATAACCGAGATCTTTAATGATATCCCGTGCTACTTTTTCAAGCGCATCCGGTTTCTCTATGAGTCCGGCGTTTCCAAGCACCGTGGATTTGTCGGCCAGAAAGGCCGCTACAATGAGCCCCAGTATCAAAAGGATAAGCCAACCGGCTGCGATCCTGGGATGTAAGCGGCCTGATTTGCCAGCTGCTGCCACCATCTCTGGTGAAGGTGTCTCCCCGGCAGCCAACGCCGCTGCTAAAGGGTCTCCGCCCGGCAGCGCAGCAGCCACAGCAAGGACTGATCGAGGACGATATTGAGGCTCTTTTTTCAAACATTGTAGAATCACCTGCTCGACTACGGGATCGATGTCCGGTATTATTGTCGATGGTTCAATAGGTACCGCATGCTCGCGCAGTTTCATCAGTTCGGCCCTATTGTCAGCGGTATAGGCCTTCTTACCCGTAAAGATCTCGAAAAGGATCAGCCCGAGAGAATAGATGTCGCTCTTTTCAGTAACTGGACCTCCGGCCATTTGTTCGGGGGCCATGTAGCTAGGCGTGCCGATCCTATCCTCTGGACTCTGCCGCTCAGTAGTCAGCCGAGCAAGTCCAAAATCAGTGATTCTGACTCTCCCTCGACCATCAAGCATCACGTTTGAGGGCTTCAGGTCTCGATGGAGCACTCCCCGATCATGGGCGGCGGCCATACCAGCACAAATCTGATGGGCAATATCGAGGCCTTTGTCTCGAGGAAGGTGCCCAATACGCCGAATCAGTGTCGCCAGGTCTTCCCCATCGACATACTCCATGGACAGGAAATGATGGCCATCCACTTCGCCGATATCATACACCCGGCATACGTTAGGGTGTGTTACTTGCCTTGCAAGCCGGACTTCGTTGTGGAAGTATTCCAGCCGCATCGGATCCTTCGAGAACTGTGGAGGCAGAAACTTCAGAGCGACGGCCTGACCCAGCTTGATGTCATCGGCCCGATAGACTTCGCCCATCCCTCCTTTGCCCAAAAGGCCAACAACCCGGTAGCGGTCGGCGAGCATGGTTCCAGGCAAAAAACGGCCGTGCATCACAGCATCCCAGGACGATGTGCTCGAGTCAGAAGATTCGGGAGTACGCTCTTCCCTGGGCTCTTCCAGGGTTTCGGTGACGATGGCCTCCTCTGGTGATGTCAATCGAGTGCCGCATTTCCCACAGTAGAGAGTATTTTCGGGATTCTCGAAATCACACTTAGGACACTTGATTGCCATTCATTTCCCCTTTAATTCTGAGGATAGCATATATATTTGTGGGAATAGAGTCAAATAGAATAGGGATAATACGCCCAGAGTCAAATTCTTGTTGGAGCTCTAGAGTTTTAAGAACAGAGTCTATCTTAAAGCTAAAGTTTGATAGCATTGGCAGGCATCTTTCGCTATTTGGAGACATTGAC
>JBHLRC010000263.1:0-1164 GCA_048882965.1 Candidatus Thorarchaeota archaeon | reverse complement strand
CGGGTGTGATACTTTCCTTTACGATGGAACGGAAAAAATCAATTTCGCTCTATCTCGGCGTGTTTCTAACGAGCCTCTCCGCAATCGTCTTTGAAATCTCTCTTACAAAAATATTCTCAGTGACTCTCTGGTATCACTTTGCATACCTTGCCGTGTCTCTGGCCCTGTTTGGACTCGGTGCTGGCGGGCTCATGATATTCGTTCGCCGAGCCTATTTTTTACAGCGGTTTCCAGACATCCTTAAGCATTTGGCTGTATTGCAATGTGTCAGCATTGTCATATGTCTTATTTTGGTCCTGGCAATCCCACAGAACCCCTTCCCAAACCTGACATACATTCTCTCGTTGGTTGGCACGTATATTATATGCGCGATCCCTTTCATTTTTACGGGAGCGATTTTAGCACTTGTATTCCGCTATTACACAGAGAACACTCCAAAGATTTACTTCTCGGATTTACTCGGAGCCGCAACAGGTTGTTTCATTTTTCTCGGCGCCATCAGCATAGTATCAGGACCTTCAGTCGTTCTTCTTGCAGCATTTGTTGCACTTGTTGCCTCTTTTTTGTTTCACGATCCAGACAACAGACGGGGCCTTGTATTCAGGGCTATACTAACGTTTCTGGCCGTTGTCGTTCTCTCACTTCTAAGCGTTAGCACAAAGCTTTTTTCTATTAAGCACACCAAGACATTCGAAGAAAGAAACGATCTTTTATTCGAAAAGTGGTCGCCCCTTGCCAGGATTACCGTCTATCCATCAGTTTGGTGGAGGAACGACCCAGACGCCCCCTTCGGATGGGGCATGAGCAAAAAATTCAAGTCCGACAAAGCCATAGAGCAGCTCTGGATTCAACAGGATGCATGTGCGGGAACTCCCATCACACGGTTTAACGGAGATGTTTCTGAACTCGAATACTTGAAGTATGATATTACTTCCATAGTTTATCTTATTCGGCCGAAGATAAGAAGCGTCTTTATCATCGGCCCCGGAGGAGGAAGAGATGTCCTATCGGCACTCTATTTTGGAATTCCCTCCATCACGGCCTGTGATATCAATCCGATTATCGTCAACTTGGTCAAAGACAGATTCAAAGACTTCGCGGGTAACCTTTATAGCCTCCCCGGCGTCGATGTTGCCATCGGAGAAGCCCGGAGTTACATAAGAC
>JBHLRC010000262.1:0-2973 GCA_048882965.1 Candidatus Thorarchaeota archaeon | reverse complement strand
ATTATCAAAATCGAGGTTTGGATGGTAACAAGCAATACTGATACCAACTAGTTTCTTTGTGTTCCTTAAAAGAGTGAACAGCTCATGCCCTTCCTTGTATGAAAGACCTTCTTCAACCGGATAGTGGATGGCGGGCATTATCGCTTTATCCATAACATCTACGTCAAAGTGAAGCCATAGAGGCAAATTCGAATCTTGTAATGAACTGAAACTTGTGTAGAAAGTGGATTCAATTCCTTCTTCAAAGATTGATTTCCGATCAATTATGTCAATATCCGATGTGCCAATCAAGTCGTATTCATTTATGCCATATACAATTACATGCCCCTTATCCAATAATGGACCTCTACCAGTCATGGTAACTATTTCCTTCGACAAATATCCTGTCAAAGCAGCAAGTTCCATATCTGCAGGTTCACTTGTTGAAGAGGAATTTGTATCATGAAAATCAGCGTGTCCATCAAGAAAGAAAAGATTCAGAGAGCAGTTTCTTGCTTTGTAGGCATCCAAAATTCCCACAAGAATGCTACAGTCCCCACCAAGCACGATGTGGAAAGTATCTTTGTCCAGAAGATCATCCAATGTTTTTGATAGTCGTACAGACATATCTCGCCAAGCACTGAAATTGAGTACTTTTGTTATGGAATCTCTCTTATTCGTATATGAAGGAATGGACAAGTCCCCAATATCTGATACCTGATGTCCTTCATCCTTTAGGAGGGGTATCAATCCTTCATCTCTGAACGCTTGAGCTGGATTTTCAATCTCTGGAGTGGTTCCATCTCCATTAAAAGGAACTCCAATAACTGTAATCTTCATAATCTCCGCCAATCTTTCTTCATATCAGACACCAGAGATATATCAAAGACAGCAGAGGCATCATTTTATTGTTCATGCAATAAAACCTCTGCTTTTCTTAATTATTGATATTATTGGCTTAAGGATGCCAAGACCTCTTGATTGAAACCCTTGACTATCAGCCAGACTCCTATTGCTATTTCGAAGAACATGGTAGGAAGCTCAAGGAACAATGCGAAATCATTGATTCCAAAGATTCCAAGGAAGGCACTTGCAAATCCCAGTAGTGTGACAATGACTCCAAACGCTCCAAGCCACTTAGGAACCAATACAGATCTGAAGAAGATGTAGCAATACATGAAAGCTCCAGCATTAAACGCAAAAGTGCCAAGGACCCCTGTCATCTCATTCATACTGAGAAAGGTGTGGGCTAAAATCTGATAGGTCGTATCAACAGGAGATCCAGCTGCAACATATGAGTTGCTTACAATAAGCACTGCAATAAACAATAGGGAACCAACACCAAAGAGGGCGGACTCTATCAGACGTAGACCTACAGCAGACAGAGCCATTGACTCATTATACTTCTTGAGAACTGGATACAGAAATATCGCAATATTGGCAGTGAAGAGAGCCATAAAGAAGAATAGTAGTGAACCAATTAGGACACCTGTCTCATTCTGAGAGAAAAATGCTACATTTGTCTCCACTTGTTGATAATCGCCTAGAAAGACGGCCGCTACTATTCCCGCTACTATTGCTAATAGCCACATTGATCCTGCAACTTGAGCATTAAGTTTGTATGATTCGGTTTTACTCATTTGAACACCTCATATGGTACACCCGCAATTTCACCGGTTAGAATTTCAGCCAAGTTCCCGGGTGAATGAAATCCCAAAACATCTGCATATGAATAACAGAACATCGGGGTTATCCATAATGGAGAGAGTTTGAGCTTTAAATTAGTTTTCAAATCTTCGAGAGTATTTGATTTCATTTTTTGAAAATACATTGAGGCTTATTGATTCGTTTCTACAAGAATCGTGAGTCGCCAAGTAGCATCCCTGAATCATTCTTATTCTTTGTATACTTTGATAGCCAAGACAAGTGTAATCAAGGGGAACAAATAGTTCGATACCGAAGCCCACCAGCTCGCTAATGGATCATGCCAGCTAGGATCTGGTGATGGCGTAGAGAAATACACTATGACGTATAACGTCTCCATTATGAGAAGGACAATAGACAATACAATTAGACCAATCAGTCCCGCCTTTTTCTTACCAATGAGAAACAGCGTTGTGAGAACACCAATTAAGACATAAATCAAAAGCACTGACAACGCACTTTCAAGGTCATTGTAGTGGTACAGATCGAATCCTATCAAGTACCCACCAAATAGTAGACGAAAGAGCTGTGTCACAAATAAAGCTATACCACTAGCTGTCAATGCTTCTTTTTGTCCAATATCGCTCATCCTCATCCTACCCCTTAGTTAACTATCCTCAATAACTGAAATAATCACGTTTCCTTTCTTGCGTCCCGTTTCAACATACCTGTGAGCTTCTGCGACCTGCTCCAGAGGATAAGTGCGATCTATAACTGGCTTTATCTTCCCAGTCTCAACTAGCTCTTTCATGAATAGCAAGTCTTCAACAAGTCCGGTTGCGGTACCCCCGAGGATTCTCTTGTTGTTTCTCAATGTGGCGAACTTCGCTTGAGCCTGGCGTCTCATCATATGAACCGCGTCAAGAAGGACTCCATCTTCCTTCAGTGCTTTCATTGAACCAAACAAAGATAGCTTGCCTACTCCATCGAATATCGCATCATAGGTTTCGCCACTCTCAGTGAAATCTTCATTCTTGTAGTCCACCATGTGGTCGGCACCAAGGTCTTTGACCCAATCCAAATTGGATGTAGAACAAACAGCAGTGACCTCTGCACCGTAGTATTTTGCTAGCTGCACAGCATAGGATCCTACACTACTTGAAGCTCCATAGATGAGTACTTTTTGACCTTGCTGAATATTCCCTTGCGTTCTTAGGAAGAATAATGCTGTATCCAGTCCAACTGGAATGACAGCAGATTCCCCAAAGGTCAGATTTGATGGCTTGTGCGCGATTGAGCCATCATTACCATCACTATCTTCTGCAATGCATGTGTATTCAGCATAGGCAC
>JBHLRC010000261.1:0-2998 GCA_048882965.1 Candidatus Thorarchaeota archaeon | reverse complement strand
TGGATGCGCTTAAGCAGATACAGGAAATTCGTACCTACTATGATTTCATCGCCGTGGATAACGATCGCTATTTAATCGATAATGAACGGCAGCAATTCATGTTGTCCCCGCGTGAGTTGAATTCTGCAAGCCTGCCCGAAAGAAATTGGATAAACGAGCACCTCATCTACACGCATGGACATGGATTGGCTTTGGGGCCGGTAAATCGGATGACGGCAGAAGGACTGCCGGTGCTTATCGTCAAGGACATACCGCCGGTTTCCAGCCTTCCCATATTCGAAATAAAACGCCCGGAAATATATTTTGGCGAGCTGACGGAGGGGTATGCGATCGTAAAGAGCGGCCAGAAAGAGTTTGACTACCCTTCAGGTGAAGAGAATGTATACACAACATACCAGGGAACGGGAGGGGTTCCTGTAAAAAATATTTTCCGGAAGCTCCTCTTTGCTTTTCATTTTAGAGATCCGAATATTGTGCTTTCTCCCCTCGTGAAGTCGGAAAGCAGGTTCCTCTATTATCGGGATGTGAGGAAACGTTTGAGCCGGCTTGCTCCCTTTTTGTTGTTGGACCAGGATCCCTATATCGTCATTTCGGATGGCCGGATCTTCTGGATACAGGACGGATATACCCGCTCGGATCGCTATCCCTATTCAACTGAAACTCCGGGAGTCGGAAATTACATGCGCAATTCAGTGAAAATGGTCCTGGATGCGTACAATGGAAAGGTCCAACTGTTTGTTTCGGATCCCGATGACCCGGTAATACAAGTGTATCAACGCATCTATCCGGGAGTTTATCAACCGCTTTCAGAAATTCCTCCCGACCTTCGAAACCACATGAGGTATCCGGAGGATATTTTCAGAGTTCAGACCTATATCTATGCCGTCTACCATATGACAAACCCCCAAGTTTTTTACAACAAAGAGGATTTGTGGGAAATCCCAATCATTTCGGGGGGGGGAAATGAAAATCAGATGTCTCCATATTATATAATCATGCGATTGCCCCAGGGGCAAAATGAGGAGTTCATTCTGATGCTACCCTTTACGCCGGGAAGAAAGGACAATTTGTCCGCCTGGATGGTTGCTCGGGCTGACGGCGAAAATTACGGGCGGCTGGTCGTGTATAGATTTCCAAAGCAGAAGCTTGTTTATGGACCCAGTCAAATTGTGGCCCGGATTAACCAGGAAGCGGATATTTCGAGACAGATATCCTTATGGGATCAACGCGGATCCCAGGTGATTCAGGGAACTCTGCTCGTCATACCGATCGAAGAGGCATTGATATACGTCCGGCCCCTATATCTGCGCGCCGAAAGCGGGAAAATTCCCGAATTAAAGCGCGTGATTGTGGCGTACGAAAACCGGATTGCTATGGAAGAAACGCTCGAGGCCTCGATTTCTCGTATTTTCCTGGGTACAGTTCCGGAATCGATCGAGACGGGCGTATCGTCGTCCAGAGCCGCAGCTGCGCCCGAAAAGGGTCCTGCGCCGGGCGGCGCCATCGATCTCATTCAACAGGCCGGAGATGCTTATGAACGCGCAGTTCAGGCGCAGCGGCAAGGCGACTGGGCAAAGTACGGAGAGGAACTCAAGAAATTGGGGAGCATTCTCGAGAGTCTGAAGCGTATGCAAAAATCGCAGGTTACTGAATAGTATTTTTTGATCGTTAGCCTGCACTTTTCACTAGCTGCTTGGCCGCGTACGACGAGCGAAGCCGCATATTCACGACCGTTTGCACCGGCCTGTTGCTAACTTTTGTGAGAAAAGCGGCCCTGGAGGACAAACAATGGCTGGCACACAGTCCTTCGATATTACGACAGGGTGTGATCTGCAGGAGGTGGACAATGCGATCAACCAGGCCATGAAAGAAATCAGACAGCGTTACGACTTCAAGGGTCTCGCAGTGAGCGTTGATTTCAAGCGTGCCGAAAGCAAGCTCGTTCTGCGAGCCCCGGACGAATTCAAATTACGGGCGATTTGGGATGTGATTCAGGAGAAAATGGTACGGAGACATGTCCCTCTCAAAAACCTGCAACAAGGTGATTCCGTGCCGGCGGCCGGCGGCACTGTCGTGCAGGAAGTGAATCTGCAACAGGGAATTCCCATTGAAACCGCACGTGCTATCGTCAAGTTTATCAAGGGGCTGAGAATCAAAAAGGTCCAGGCAGAGATCCAAAAGGAGCAAGTGCGGGTTTCATCACCCTCCCGTGACAATCTCCAGACAGTCATGAAACAGGTTAAGGAGCAGGATTTTGGCGTCGAGCTGAATTTCGGCAATTACCGCAGCTCATGAGACAGGAAATCTGTGGCGGATATAGAAATCTTATCCGCGCCATTCCGGATTTGGCAGAGATGATTCCTTTTCTGGATTTGCGCGGGGTTCATTTTGTCTGTTGACCCCTTGTTTTACAACAAACTTCCTTCACTCCATGATCGAAGTTGAAGGTATCACAAAGACCTATAATTCCTTCACAGCCATAAGCGATCTTTCGTTTCGCGTGGAGCCGGGGGAAATTTTGGGATTGGTGGGTCCCAACGGTGCAGGGAAGACAACCACACTGCGCTGTATCGTTGGTATTATTCCGCCGTCCTGTGGAAACATTCGAATTCAAGGGACCTCCATTTCCCTAGATCCACCCGAAGCCAAACGCAACATTGCCTACATACCGGACGAACCCCGCCTTTTCGACTATTTGACGGTCAGCGAACACCTGCAATTCACCGCGAGGATTTATGGAGTGAGGGATGGTGATGCCAGAGCAATCAAGCTTCTAAATGCGCTGGATCTTTCGGCGCAAAAAGACTCTTTCCCGAATGAGCTTTCCCGAGGCACGAAGCAAAAACTGGTCATCGCCTGTGGATTATTGCATTCGGGAAGTTTGGTGTTGTCGGCCTTGCGGGCATGATGTGCACCCTGCTAGTTCCCATCGCGGTTTTCTTGCGGCGATGCAGGGCCCGCCACTGGTTCAATGTTTCGGTCGCCCCGGCAGCCGCCC
>JBHLRC010000260.1:0-3032 GCA_048882965.1 Candidatus Thorarchaeota archaeon | reverse complement strand
GTTTTACTTCCTCTTCAGACCGCATCTGAAAGTGACCAATCTCTCTGTAACGTATTGTGGGATTTCTCAAACCAGCCGCATTCATACTCTGATGGACTAGTTCACGTAGGTGTCCCTTATTCAGACCAGCCTCAATTTGATGCAATGGGATATCACGTTGCATCCTCTGAATTCTAACATACTCTGGCATTTTACTGACTGCATCTGAAATCAATGATACGATTTGCTCATTTGTGTAAGGCGTATATTCACCTGATTTCCACCAATCATAGAGCTTCGTGTTCTTCACAACTATCGTAGGATAAATCTTCAACATGTCAGGACGAAATCGGGAATCTGAGAACAGCTCCTTGAATGTCCTTAGATCGCTCTCAATAGTAGCTCCTGGGAGCCCAGGCATGATATGGTAACACACCTTCAAACCACTATCTCGAAGCATCTTCGATGCTGTGGCAGTTTCTTCTACTCCATGGCCGCGCTCTACCTTTTCTAGAATCTCATCAGAGAGTGTCTGAACCCCAATCTCCACTCGTGTGGCACCCAAATTGAGCATGTTGTCTATACTTTCTGGGGTCACCCAGTCAGGCCGGGTTTCAAAGGTAAGACCAACATTTCGTACCTTTGCGGTTTCGTTTACTTTCTTTGCTTGTTCAATGTCGGTACTGATTGACCCATTCATAGCATCGAAACAGCCTTTGACAAAGAACTCCTGATACTCTGGAGGCTTTGAGCACCAGTCCCCTCCCATCACAATGAGCTCGACCTTGTTTATACTGTGTCCAATGGTAGACAATTGCTTGAGCCTGCTCTCAACTTGTCGATAGGGATCAAAATCATTCTGGATTCCCCTCATTGTAGCAGGTTCATGACCAGTGTAACTCTGGGGGACTCCCAAATCGGGTCCACCAGGACAGTATGCACACTTCCCGTGTGGACATTCATGAGGTTCCGTCATAGTTGCTACTACTGCAACTCCGGAAACAGTTCTCACAGGTCGTTTCTGTAGAAAAGGTCGGAGTATCTCTGCTTCTTCAGGAATGGTGGACTGTAGAATGTCAGCATTTCGTGGAGTTTTAGCTAATTTGTACCTGGCAGATACTTGGTTCTTGATACGATTGATTACCCTTTTCGTGAGAGGTTCTGGGGAATCAAGCAGCATCTCGACTATCTCTCTATGAATCTGATAATCGTCCACAGGTGCTGCCATACCAACGGATATCACAGTATTCAGTTTAATAGACTGCGGTGTGACTCAGAATGTCGAAAAGTTCATAACCTGAGTCAGAATCCTGCCTCTCGACACCAGGGGCGGTGGCCTAGTTCGGTATGGCGACGGGCTCCAGATCTAGGTACGATTCGTGCCTGAAATGGACGGGGTCAATCACGACCGTCGTCAATCGGCGAAACTCGTCGATCGTGAGTTCAAATCTCACTCGCCCCACCACTCTTTCTAACATCCGTGACTGTAATAAGCCAGCTAAGTGTACAATGACATATGACCGGTCTCAAAGGAGTTGCAGGAATTGATGAGGCGGGTCGAGGGCCGATGATTGGACCGATGGTCGTCTGTGGAGTGTTAGTAGATTCTGAAAGACTCCCTGAGCTTGAAAGGATAGGTGTGAGAGATTCCAAAGCTCTATCTCATTCTCAGCGTCTGAAGTTGAAGAAACAGATTGAGAAGATTGCGATAAAGATAGTTACAAGAAATGTTTCAGCGCAGGATATTGACAGATTACGAAAAAGGACAACACTGAATGAGATTGAAGTTGAAGAGTTTGTAAGGATAGCAAAGGAGCTCCAACCCCAAGAAATCTATCTTGATGCAGCCGATGTCAATGCACACAGGTTTGGAAACAAAGTTGGTAATCTCAGTGGACTTGCATCTAAAGGTACGGTGATTGTGTCAGAACATAAAGCAGATTCAAAATACCCTATTGTATCTGCAGCTTCGATTATAGCAAAGGTAGAGAGAGACAGAGCCATTTCTGAATTTCATAAGAAGCATGGAGATTTTGGGTCTGGTTATCCATCTGACCCAAAGACAGTTGCGTTTGTAAGGAATTTGGTCAGAAAGAACAAGAAACTTCCACTAATTATCAGAAAAAGCTGGGACTCTGTCAGGAAAATTATTGCTGACGAATCAACGAAACAGACTACACTCGATTAATCTATTGACTGGACCGCTCATCAATTATCTTCTTGAGCTCGCGAGGTTTCTCAATACTATCAAGTTCAAGCTGTCTAATCACTGGGAGATCAGACATACTTTCCTCAGCCTTCCCCTCTTCTACAATGAGGACAGCATTGGACTCTGTCACTTTGGACACACTCTTGAGAATCCCCATGCGTTTCTTCAAGGTCAAGCTACTGATTGAACCGACCCCAGACATTAGAGGGGGGCCCTTCTCTTTTGCTGCAACATGGAATGGTGCCCGATCTGTCCAGAGAACAGTCATTCCTAAGCGTTCAAAGAACTGGTTGACCCGTTTCTCCAATTCTGGTAAGTCCTGAGGAGGTGTACCAGATTGATGAATTATTTTCTCCCGAGGTTTTCCTTTTAGGAGATCGAGGGGTATAACCAGGTCTGTTTCAAGCACCTCTTCCAATCGGTCCGCAACGTCTTTGCTGACATCCATCTCATCCTTTTCGTAGGCCAAGATGGCTCTTGCTGATACCTGAGCACAGTCAGCGAGTCGCTCTGTGGTCATCTTTTGTTCTAATCTCGCCTCTCTAAGTTTGGTCCCATCAATCGCGACAAAGCGTCCTCCTCTTTGGATGAATTCCCTGGGTAGTTGTTTTTCAGCGATCATACTCTGAAAACTGGGAGGAGCTATTGTAGACACGCCATACCTCTTATACACAACACCAGAATCTAGTTCACCTCTCCTTGTCTTCTTCCCTACAACAAGAGGAGTAGCATTGAAAAAATGTGCAACTAGTTGGAGCGTCATCGCATCTTCACTGGTCATTGCGTCAATGTTGGCTAGTACCTTAATCAGAATAAGTTGGTCATCTTTTCGTGCCACAAGATC
>JBHLRC010000259.1:0-3038 GCA_048882965.1 Candidatus Thorarchaeota archaeon | reverse complement strand
TCCTGAGGCGCCAAAACCAGCTCCAGAAAGAAGAGAGGATGTATGCTCGACATGAACTTTGAGTGTCCTCTCATATTCTTCAGTCAATCTCTGTATCACCGTCTTTGTGACTTTTGCGTCTATGCGTTCTCTGTTGTACTCCGTTGTTATCTCTAGCGACGGGTGATCCACCACAGACACAGAAGTGACTGTTCCGATGGTCACTGAGAATCCGGCACCCGTGGAACCGCAACTCAAAGGATTATCATACTCGTCGAAGATACGAAAGATCCCTGTGACATGTCCCGGCACGAATGCCTTCGCTGTCTGTACTGCATCCTGTTGCGTCGTCAAGGTGTCAGTCAAGTGGTTCTCTGTCTGACGGAGTATTAAATATTCTTCATACATTCAACGATGGATATATACATGTATATACATTATATATCTATGTCAGGTTGCAAAAGTCAAACTTCTAGACACTTATTTCAAGGGCACAAGACGTGTATATTGCTTCACCCTTGGATCTTCTGATGGGGGTGCAGGATACGCCCATCTAGCATCTATATCCCTCCCACTAAAGTCGAACACTCTGAAGCTACCTGATGACCATGTCAGGGGACTAAATCCAAGAAGTAAAGTCTGTGTACGCCAGCTCGTTACACAGATGTGTCGATTCATTCCTGCAGTGGGAACAACAAGAAACACATTTGAGAGTTCCATCAACAACGATGTACTGATTCGATAGAAGAAGCTATACGTCTTTCTATGTTCTTCAGTGCCTTGCTCGCGGAGATCATTGAGATACCGCATTATTGTATCATCATGGACTGAGGGGTCCATAACATCTGAAAGTTCCTCAACATCAACAACAACTGCTGTTTCGAAATAATAAGCAAGTGGAAATTCAGTGATGTGAAAGACGATGAACTTGTCCTTTGTTATTGTTTGATAGAGATGCTGGAATATAGCTTGTTTTGAGTAAAGCATGTTAACGTCTAAGTTTGCTGGCTTGAAGTTTTCAGACTCATCAGAAACAACAATTCTGAACATGTCGTCAAGCATGTCTCCATCATAACCGATTCTTATCATGTAATATGGCAAGTCTGATGAATTTTCATCCATGCGGCCTGTGGATACAAGAAATTGATTGAAGTCTCTCTGGAATATATCAACTTCATTGTCGTTATCAGTGACAAACAATGACTGGCTTGGTGTGTTGAGTGCGCTTACCACTTTGTCAAATGCTTGAAAACGTGCTTTCTTATCAGGCTTGAACTCCTTTAGTAGTTCATCCAAGTCACGAGAAGAGTCAGCCAAGTATTCCGCACCCACCGATGTAAGTTTTGATTCATGTTTCCCTCAGCGAACCTCGATAGCTGAGGGTCTTTTGAGCATATGTACCAACGGCTTTTCCACTAACATGGCCGTCGTTGGCACTAGCGCTCAATCGATTAGTCTCATATATTCTTTGCTTAGTAGAATACCTTCCATATCAGAGTAATACATCGTCAATTTTGACAAGAAAATATCCTATCTTCCGAACCAGTTTTTGGCTATTTGATATGATGTCAGTGCTGAACCCCGCGCATTGTGTTTCATTGCGTTCATATGTCCCGGCAATCCGATGTCAAAGTCCATCTCTGAAATTCGCTTGAGTGAAGCCACAAGCTTCTCTGGACTACCTGTTGGAAAATCAACTCTACCGAAACTTCCTCCAGGGAATAAGGTGTCGCCTGTGAACAGAATTCCTGTATCTACAACCTTCATGACGATGCTTCCTTCAGAATGTCCTGGAGTATGAAAGACCCGAAGTTTCACATCACCAAAGTCAATTAGATTTCCTTCTTCAAGCATCACATCGATTTTGAATGGTGGGAGATCCGCACCGAACGTATCTCCAAGTGTGTGACTCATGTCACCGTTATTGATGGGTTCCGCTTCAGCCTTGTGAAGATAGAGTTTGGGTGACCCAATCTCCAGCAGTGGAATGACTCCTCCAATATGATCAATATGACTGTGTGTAAGCACAACATCAGTTATTGACCCTAGAGATGATCCCTGTGTCTGTAGATCCTTGTCAAGGGCCGATGAATAAAGTCCTGTGCCTGTATCTACTAGAATCTCATGATCTCCTGATTTGATGTAGGTGATGTTTGAGTCGAATGAGCGACTTAGGATGAAATAAATTGAGTCTGCTATCTGGTCAAGCATTGTCTTACCTCAGATGTTCAATGATTCTGTCAATCTCATCATGATTGTTGTAAAAATGAGGTGAAATTCTTAGTCTCCCATTTCTTACGGAGCAATGAATCCTATTCTTGACTAGCTCTTCATGTAGTTTTTCAACATCTTTTGGCTCACAGGAAACAATGGCTGAATTGTGATGTGAACCAAAATCATAGAATGGCACATCAATCTCGGAGAGACGCTTTCGGAGATAGTTCGCATTATCAAGTGCTACGTTCTCTCGAGTCCTGCCCGGAATCTTGAGTAGTGTCTCCAAGGACTCTAGTAGTCCGACATACGCTACCATTGCAGGTGATCCAACTTGGAATTTTCTTGCATCGGGTAATGGAGTCCTTTCAAAGTACCCAAATTCCATCAACTTTTCAACACCCCACCATCCAATGAATCGAGGTTTGAGATCATCCATAACGGATTTGCTGACATAGATGTAACCGGCACCAATGGGACCTAACAACCATTTTGCAGCCTGCCCTGTGGCAAAATCCACTCCTATCTTCGCCAAATCTGTATCAATACAACCAGCTGCTTGAATGATGTCTACAGAGAGAAGTGCAGAATTATCGTGGGCAATTTTTACGAGTTGGTTCAAATCAACCCTGAATCCTGTCCCAAACTGTATTTGGCTGACTGCCAATATCTTGGTGTTCTCATCTACTTGTTCACTAAATGAGTCCAAAGAAACTGCGCCTTCTTCGGATTTGACAACCCTGAGCTCGAATCCGTACAACTTACTTGCATTTTGCCATGGTACATAATTAGCAGGAAATTCGAGATCACAAATCACCACATTCGATTTGGATGGATACTCGACG
>JBHLRC010000258.1:0-3039 GCA_048882965.1 Candidatus Thorarchaeota archaeon | reverse complement strand
AAGGCACATGTATCTTGAAACAGAGGGATAACAAGGAACTCAAAGTCAAAGGCAAAGTCTGGTTTGATAGACAATACGGGACTTATGATATCTTGAATGCAGACACTCATTGGGAGTGGTTTTCATTCAGGTTTTTTGATGATGAAGAGGTCATGCTTTTTTCCTTCCCTCAGCACCCATATCAAGATGGGACATACATCGACAAAGAAGGGAATGCTACTCTGATTCGAGATTACGAAATAGTACCTGATGAAGTGATTCAGGTTGATGGCATAAACTTCTCCAAAGGATGGACAGTCACACTTCCAAATGTTAAGGAAGGTCACTATAAGGTAAAGCCACTTGTGGATGGGCAAATCAACTTGGTGTATTTCGAATTGTTGGCAGAAGTCCTCAATGACGCGAATGAACGAGTGGGGTATTGTATTGTGGAGTTACTACCTGGTGTAAGAAATCCAGACGGCAAGGGTATTGGCTTACGCAATCTTCTAAGAAAGACGTAACATCTAGAAACATCCCTTCTATTTTCCTAATTACAGGTCTAGTTCCTATCTCGTGATGCGTTGTCCTCAATCACCATGGACAGGCTTAAATCCTATTCACCTCATCGAGAGGAGAATGACACATACTCAACCTGATGGCTACCTCGCCACTCCTCCATCCAGCTCCGGTGCTCCGGTTCTGGTACTGCATGCTTGGTGGGGATTGAATACCACCATCAAAGGAATTTGTGATAAGTTGGCCAAAGCTGGGTTTCTGGCTTTTGCCCCTGATCTCTATCACGGTAAAGTCGCTAGCACCATTCCTGAAGCAGAAGCTCTGGGCTCTGCCCTTGACGAGAATTATTTGCAGGCTAAGAATGAGATTGCTGAGGCAGTCAAGTTTCTATGTGAAAAAACAGGAGTTGCAGGTCGCGAAGTTTCTGTTGTAAGCTTCTCTTTAGGAGCATATTATGCACTGGATCTGGCCGCATCTGATCCTGCACATATACAGTCCGTGGTTTTGTTTTATGGCTCTGGACCTGTAGACCATAGCAACTCACAAGCAAGCTATCTAGGTCACTTTGCTGAGAATGATCCCTATGAGTCAAAGGAAAATGTAGAGGAGCTAGAAAAGGACCTTAAGAAAGCTGGTCGTCCAGTAGTCTTCTATACATATGAGGGTACAGGGCACTGGTTTTTTGAATCCGACCGAAAGGATGCCTATGATGCGGACGCAGCACAACTGGCTTGGAAGCGAACCTTAGAGTTTCTTAAATCAACCTAAGGAGTTGGACAGATAAATTGAACGACAAAACAACACATTTAGAGAATTGGCCAGGGATGAATATGAAAATCCTTCCTGAAGTTCCAGACAATTTCCAGCCTACTTACTTGGATTTAATTTTGGCTGCTTTGGCTGCAATAGGATTACCACTTGCTGCTGGATATATCTTCAAAGCGACAGGGGCTCTGATTCCATTGATACTTTACTATGGAGTGTTCTGTTGGGCAATCATAAGATGGAGACGGGGTGCAGTTGGGTACGAAATAAACCGGGGAGAGATTCGAAAACAGTTTGCAGGTTATGTAAGTTCAATCTTCGTGGTCTTGCTGGTGCTTCAGCTCATTCTAATCGGATTTGAGTTCATCACTTTTCAGCGAGTATCAGACTTCAATATTCTGGGTTTCATAATCACACTTGTAATATGGGCACCCTTGAATGCATTTTCTGAGCAGCTCATCTGGATCTATACTTTTGACTCTTATGCAGAGTTTTTCAAAGAAGGTCCAAAGAGGAAAGTGATGATTTTAATTGGTGGTCTATTGTATATTGCTCTCATCAGTCTGATTCATGTGCTATTCTGGGTATTGGTCTTCCCTGAGGGTCAATATGTATTCCCGTTCAGTGAATTGTTTGTTCCCATTCAGACACTGGTAGCAATTGGTTACATCTTCCTGTATAGAAAATCAAAGAGTATGTGGCCATTAGGAATTATCCATGTACTAATCAATATCGCAGCGATAGCACTGAGCGGTTATTCTATTCTGCCAGTCTTGCTGGTATTCAGCTAATATTGAATATTCCAATGATTCCCTTTGGCGTGATATTTCTAATATTCGCAATTTTTGAGCCGAGGAGAACAGATAAGCAATCTTATAGTTGAAGGTGTTTTTCATCACTCCATCATCAACACAACTACAAACTATCACAAATACTCGGTATATCCATCCATAACAGTTCAGTTGCTAGAAACCTCCGTGTTAAATATGAAAATGATAGTATATTCTCGGTTAGGACGATGCGAGGAATACGAGTCTGGACGTTCCTTATTGTTCTCTGCATGGCAAGTATCTCAGGGGCGGGACAGCCTAATTCTCCACCTAGTCAAGTATCTATTCCGCACTGGTATACTGTATCTGATGTATTCGATTTGAATCCGGACGATGATTGGCTTCCACTCCCGGATATTGATGTCCCCTACTCGCTCCCACTCAGAGGATATAACTCACATAGCAGGACCTATTTCATCGACCTTGGGGCTCTAGACTGGTTTTCAGATTATGTTGAATATTTTGGAGTGGAACTCCCCCCGTATGAGAAAGGTATCGATGAAACACACACTAGCGACCAACTCGAGTTTCTTTTCGAATTAATGACTGACAGGTTAGCGGAGCCAGAATCTGATCCAATTCCAGCATTAGACTATGTGAAGGATTTGGAAGGATCTTTTGAAGTGTACATCCCTCTCATTGTCATGTTCGACCTAAACAGTTCATATGAAGAAACTGATATGGATGAGTGGGCGATCCACCCCTCTCTTATAGAGGACACACTGAATGATGCATTTCCTCTTATTGACTGGATAGTCGAGCTCTACTGGTTTGATTGTGATAATGAGACTGCAACTGATTTGTTCGAACTAGTAGCACAGAAAACCTTTGATGATAGGGTCAACATAGATTCTGAATTCCTGGACTCCGGTGACATAATTCTACATGATATTATAGTAGAAAGTCCTCAGTATTATGAGAGCGACTTTGTGCTTCCTTCTCTGAT
>JBHLRC010000257.1:0-3041 GCA_048882965.1 Candidatus Thorarchaeota archaeon | reverse complement strand
TAAGAAACTGGCTGTAAAAGAAGTCGAAACAAAACGTTATTATTTTGTTAGCAACAAAATTCGTAAATCCCATAGCTTTTCTCAGATCGTACATTCGCGTTGCTTGACACAGTTCTGCATCATTCCTTATCAAAGCGTCAATTAAAAGATTGATGCGTTTCACGTCGTAGGTCCCATCACCATCAACCATGACTACAACGTCGCCTTTCGCATGTTTAATTCCTGTTCTAAGAGCGAGACCGTAGCCGCGCCTAGACTCCACAATGAGCTTACAGAAATTCGTGTCTTTAACTATTTCTTTTGTTCCATCTGTTGAATTTCCATCTACAACGATTATTTCTTTAGGATACGCTATTTCCTTATGGATAGTGGTTACTGTTTCCAGAATGTTCCCTGCTTCGTTAAGCGTTGGAATTACCACCGAAACCATTTCTACCTTCGTTGTCATCTCCTGTATCTTCCACAGATAGCTGAAAGCTGTATAGTCTCTAACATCAGATTAAATAAGCTCTTCGTATGTTTCGACTAGTTTTTCCACGTTTTTATCCCAACTGTACTTTTGCTCAATCATTGCTCGCAAGTCTTTTTTGAGGGCTGATAATTCGCTGTGAGAAAATTCCAATATTGCCTCCGCAAGAGAATCCGGAGAGTTAGGCGGCACCAGTTTCCCATAATCTTCTCCCATAACTTCTGATATTCCTCCAACGTTTGTTGCTATCACTGGCACTCCGCAAGCCATGGCTTCAAGTGCAACAAGAGGCAAGCCTTCTCCAGACTTAGAGGGCAAAACAAAAAAATCTGCAATATTGTAATAACATGGCAAATCCTCATCTGATACAAAACCCGTAAGCCTGAAATTTCCTTGCATCCCTAACTGCACTATTTTTTCTTTAACTTCCTCAAAATCTGGTCCCTTACCTACCACAACAAAGACCAACTTCAGACTCTTTTTAACAGCGATTTTTGCGCTTTCGATTAGCGTGTCAATTCCATTCTTGTAGACAAGTCGCCTCACCGTCAGAACGACACATGCGTCGTTGGAGATGCCCAGTTTTTTTCTCATTTCATCCTTTACTCCGCTTAAAGGCTTGAAACGGTTCAGGTCAACACCGTTGTGCAGAACGCGTATCTTTTCAGGGTCTGCTCCCAAGCTCAAAACATAGTTTCTTGTTGCGTTGCTGACAACGATTATTTTGTCTGCTTTCTTAAGCACCTGCTTTCCAATCGCCAGGTCATTTAGCTTTTCTACAGTGTCCCAAAAATTGTTGTATTCTATGAAAGTGTTGTGCTGAGTGAGCACCAAGGGTTTCCTGTATTTCTTTGCGATTTTAGCGGCAATAAGCGACGACAGGTAGGGGTGACCGTGCACGTGTATGAGGTCGTTGGATCTGACTGTTTTTAAAAAGGTTTTGAGGCTGGTAATCTGTGGAATGGCGTATGGAATTCCCAGTCTAAATCCGATGTTCATCGAATCGTAGCATTGGACGTTTATTCCGTCAACAACGTAATTCTTTTTTGTGTAGTTTCGGTGCGTCACCACCATGGGTTCAAACTGTTTCTGCATCAGTCGTTTGCACTGTTCATAAACTACCCTCTCTATACCGCCAACATGAGGCAGAAAAGTATGCGTAACAACGCACAGCTTTGTTTGAACCATGACGCTCCAACTGCTTAAACCTCCTGAATCAGCAAACTATTATAATCTTATGGTAAACTCCCGAAAAAAGTGGTTGCCAACAGATGTCTGTTCTTTATCAGCTCGCTTTTTCATATTTCCAGTAAAGTTTTATAATGTGTCTCGCTTGACCTATCCACGCTAATTAATGCTTCAGCAGGTCAAAAGTGGGCGAAAATGGATATAATCGTTGGCGGCGGAAAATACGGGTGCTACGCAATTGAATATCTCAGACAGAAAGGGAAAGGCTTCACGGTAATTGATACAGACTCAAACTGCCTCGCCGTCAGCCGATTCGGGCTCAAAATTTCAGCGCAAGTCACTTCTGATGCAGAGCACTTCATCCACGGCGACCTTTCAACAGCCTTAGAGTTAATAGAAGCGCTTAAGCCCGAGTACGTGTTTCCTACAGCCCCCGTTCACATCGCCGCTGACCTAGCAAAAATCAAGTTTGACCTTGAGCCATGGCCTGAAGCCATAAACACCATACTACACAAACTACCTGAAGTTGTTGTTCTGAAAACTGGAAAAGGAAAACTCGTCGCAAGCTTCAACAGAGACAACGACTGCGTGGAAAAATGTTCAATGCCTGAAGTTTGCCCGTCTTCACAAATTAGAAGACCATGCACCATGACTAAACTGATCAGATTCGCTAGCCCCGAAGCCTTTCTCCTGATCAGCTATTCGATGGCACCGGGAATGGGTGCGATCAAAGGTAGTGAGCTTCTAGACTTTTTCAATTGGGCAAAGCCGAGAGAGAAGTTCATTGTTGCCACAACCTGTGATTGCCACGGAGTTTTAAACGCACTTCAAAAGCGCCATAAAACCTAAGAGTAAATCATTTTGCACTCCTAAACGCTCGCGTGTACACGTTCGATGACACGCCTGCAACTAAGCCTCCTATAGCATCGTTCGTGATTGGTCCGAGCTTCTTCAAAATTCCAGGCTTAGCTTGGTCAAACCGCGTGAACTCAAAAATGCCTCTTGCTCCAGCAAGGTAGTTAGCTATAACCAGTCCCAGCAACTCGTCGGCTACGAGTCCTGGACGCCCCATGAATCGCTCTCGTGACAGCCCAGGAATCAAGCCTTTCTCCGCCTCTTCTTGGGCTCGAAAGCAGGCGACTTCCAGAGTGGAAACATTTACATCTGACAGGGCATCAAGAAATTCTTCTCGTAACATCTCAGCTGCTGCTGCTTCAGTTTCCAAGCCAGGGTGAGGAACGAAAAGCTCAAGCGCCGTGTTTATTAAGTCTTTCAATGTTATACCTTTTTTTTCTAGATAATCCAATAATGGAGTGGTTTCAGAGTTCATTTCCATCAGTATCCCTGCTTAATAGTGGAGCTTATTTTAAGTTTTGCGTGGTTT
>JBHLRC010000256.1:0-3045 GCA_048882965.1 Candidatus Thorarchaeota archaeon | reverse complement strand
TACAGGCAGTGAAGGATGCCGCAAAACTTGGTTATCGGCATATTGATACAGCTCAGGCATACCAGAATGAAAGTGGAGTTGGAGAGGGAATTAGAACATGTGGTGTGAAACGGGAGAGTATGTTTGTGACCACAAAACTTGCTGCAGAAGTTAAGTCATATGAAGAAGCTGTTGCATCAATTGATAAATCACTTGAAACATTGGGGCTTGATTATATTGATATGATGATCATCCACAGCCCAAAACCATGGATGAAATTCCATGAAGAGGACCGTTACTTCGAAGGAAATCGTGAAGCATGGAGAGCTCTTGAAGAAGCTTATGAGGCTGGAAAACTTCGTGCTATTGGTCTTTCGAATTTTGAGAGAGCTGACATCGATAACATCCTGAAGTCCTGTTCTGTAAAACCAATGGTAAATCAGATTCTGGTGCATATATCCAACACACCATACGATTTCATTCAATACATTCAAGAAAAGGGCATTCTTGTAGAGGCATTTTCGCCGATTGCTCATGGAGAACTATTGAAAAATCAAGATGTCACAAAAATTGCTGAGAACTATGACGTTTCAGTACCACAATTATCTATTCGTTATGTTCTTCAGCTTGGCACTCTTCCAATACCTAAAACTGCAAATCCAGCACATATGAAAAATAATGCAGAAGTGGATTTTGTAATTTCTGAAGAAGATATGGAATTCTTGAAAAATATTGATCAAATCAAAGACTATGGAAAAGCCAGTATGTTCCCTGTATTTGGAGGAAAACTCTAGGACTCGTAGTTAGAAAACACTACTCAAAATGGAGAAGGAAAAGTTGTCAGATATTCTGATTGCATATTATTCTCATTCAGGAAATACAAAGGAAATTGCGGAACAGATCAATGAATTGGTAGGAGGAACCATTTTCCGTATTGAACCAGTTGATGAGTATCCCAGAAGTTATCAAGAAGTTCTGAAAGTGAGTAAGGTAGAGATTGATAATGGTATCAAACCATCTCTGAAAAAGAAGGTGGAGAATTTTGAGCGATTTGGAATGATTTTTGTTGGTTCTCCGAATTGGTACAGTACTATTGCCCCACCAGTCGCTACATTTCTCTCAGACTATGACCTCTCTGGAAAAAAAGTGATTCCATTTGTCACCCATGGAGGTGGCGGAGTAGCACACTGTATTATAGATATCAAGAAACTGATTGGAAATGCAACAATGTTAGAAGGATTTGTCATTTCTGGGTATCGAACTGGAAGAGCCAAGCAAGAATTACAGACTTGGTTAACGCAAATCCAGATGATTAGTGAATGATGAAAACGTTTAGACCCGGGTTCAAGTCCCGGTGGGGGCGTCACTTTCTCGTTTTTATTGTCTTCTACGGACTATCACTACTGCAATGATAGCAACAAGGCCAAGTACCGCCACCCCGATAAGGAGAGTTTGTATTTGTCCTCCTACTTCGATTGAGTCATAAACATAAACATTATCGAATGCCCAATCATCCCAAGTGTAATATCCGAAAATCGTGGTTTCATTTATGTCCGTATCTACAACACTCAGAATTAATGATGAATTCAGATAGACAGACATTAGACCATCGGCAGTCCGAGTGATCGCGAAACGCTGAAGTAATCCAACTGTCGTCGTTTTTGTTTCGCCTACATGACTTGCCAAGATGACAAATGGTGAACCTACTAGGTACTTTTCTATTGTATATACATACCTTTCACCCTCTTGGCCACCTGCATGATTGATGCTCAAAGCATAATATTCATCATACAATGGGTTGCCTGGACTCATAAAGAAAACCTTGCAGACATCCAGTTCTTCATCCCAAGTGCGCATATCCGTGAGTTCGAATTTCCAGGTTCCTACACTGGTATTACTGACTCTGGATGCCCGAACTGCAGATATATGATGTGGTGCCTCTGATTGAATGCCTCGTAATGCTCCATCCTCCACTTTGCAAGAGAGCAATGTGGTCCACACCTCAGGATTAAGCTCATCGAAAGTTTCAGACCAGACCAGATCAGCAGAGCCTTGCAGAGGAGTATATGCTATAAGACAGAGAAGCATGAGTGACAAAAACGCTAGATAGTGTCTTCTCCTTATCCCCATTCTTGACAAGCCTCAGTGTGTAGGCCGCCTTGTATTTATTCATTCTTTTGTTTTCAGCATAGTTATTCAGTATACAACAGTTATTCAGTATGAAACTTCGCCATCAGTTGTATTCGAGCTGTTAAAGCAAAAAGTAAAGTATGGATACTAAATAGAATCAATCTCTCTGATCTTGTTTCTGACAATGTCAGGAAGATCTGTTCTTTTTGAGGATTTGTAATCATATACCACGATCTTAGATTCGCCGATGGCAGCAATCCCCTTGGATTTACTCTCGATAATATACTCCATAATGAATTGAGTTGGTTCAATAGAGGTCACACGAGTTCCAACAGTTAATGTATCAGGATAAAATAGGGGTTTGATGAACTTAGCAGAGATATCGGCCAAAATTGGACCTATAGAGTTCTTCTCCATGGTTTCAATGAACCCTGCTTTCTCAAAGTACTTGATACGAGCAGTTTCAAAGTACCTGAAAAATCTCGTATTGTTCACATGGTTGAAAGCGTCCATATCTCCCCAAGCAATTGGAATATCAATTGTAATGTTAAAATCATCTAATGATGTCATATACATCACTTCTAGAATAGTCTAGAAATTGATGATTTTTATTTGATAAAAACCCATACATATGACCCCTACAGTAGACTTCATTCATATTGATGGGGTGGTGGTGGATTGGAATTCAGGTTCCGGTGGGTTCACCATTAGCTCTTGTACAGCTGTTGCTGAGAATAAATATGAGAATGATTAGACCGACCACCGCAAGAGAGGGAAGAAGTAAAAGCTGTGGGGTCAATTGGAAAATCGCATCGATAAAAAGTAGTAATACAAGAGTAGTCAAACAAATAACTACAAAACGAAGATTATCTATTCGTTCTTCAAGGCGTTCTATGTCTGATGACTTAGCATATTCTTCTGACAATTTTATTCCAC
>JBHLRC010000255.1:0-3077 GCA_048882965.1 Candidatus Thorarchaeota archaeon | reverse complement strand
CATGTGTTCCCTTGATAACTACAAGAATAGTTATCACTATCATGACCACTAATTTGAGAACCAGTATCAGGAATATAAACCATGAAGCCCCCTATGATGTGTTTCTATCTTGATAATGGAAATCCCTACTTGCGATAAAACTAAGAGTTCGAATCCCCAAGATAAACATTCTGAAATCGCTTGTCCATAAATGGCACCTCAGCATGGAGGAGGTCGCGAGTTCGAATCTCGCCCGGTCCACCATCTCACTTTTCTTTGAGCGACCTCATGATAACCTGATCTCGCGGAGAGAAGTACTTAAGCCAAAATAGCAGTAACCACTACGATTCAGATGAGTTCAATAAAATCAGATGATGATTCACAACTCAGAAGAGCCAGATTTTTGGGAATTATATTCTTAGCTTATGCTATTGTGTTGATCTTTATCGTTCTCCTAATACCAGAGGTTGAGCTCCCGGCAAGCACTGGCCCAATTGAGGTTTTATCATGGCTGATGGTGTTCCTAATGCCCATCGAGATTGTTCTCATCCATCTTTCGTATAACCATTTAGGAAAGAAACCTGAGTTGACCAACATCATGGGTCCATCGGTTCTCATGTACACGTTTGCGTCAGTACCTTCAGTCTATGCATTCGTAATTGGATTCGTCGGATCGAATCTACGACCTATTGCTATTCCACTTGGGCTAGTCTTTACTTTCATTGGATTTTGGCTTGCCTTAATGTATTCATCGAACCTTTGGGAGAAGATCAAAACCTCAAATCAAGAAACAATCATTACTTGACGAATCTCGCCCGGTCCACCACTTTTCAATCTTTTACGAAGACTAAGCAGTAGTGGTGATCATACCCGAATTCCTCTCGAACTTCACTTGTGCCATCTTCATTTACACCATACCAGCATGCAATGACTTCTTTATCAAACCTGAGAACCTCTGAAATTGCAATAGTTACATCCCAAGCTAAAAGGGTCATTGGTCGTTTATCAGTGGCTGTATAATTAAAGACCTCAACGACAACTCTGGCTCCAGGATTTAGAAACTCACGCAGTTTTCGAAATATGTCCTGAAGCTGGTCAAGATATACTTGATACGTGCCATCTTCCTTCCATGCCGCAAGTGGATTCTTAGTTTCATCGCGCAACATGAAAATAGGTGAAGTGTAGACTAAGTCTATTCTGGGTATTGTGAATTCATCGAGTCTTCGGGAGTCACCATGAATGATATTCTCTTTGATACTGAGCTTAGAACGAGTGTATTCGTAACGCTCATCATCTAACTCAATTCCAAATGGTATTCTTCCCATTCTCTCAGCGACGAGGAGGTAAGTCCCAAATCCAGCAAATGGGTCAAAGACAGTATCACCTGGTTTTGTGAAATGATCAATGAACAGTTCGGGAAGAAAATCACCATGATTCACCTTTGGTAGAAGAATGTATGTCTTCATAATTCCAAAACCACGAAGAGAGAGATGACTGTCACAGGAACTTAAACAAATCGAATCTCGCTCGGCCCATCATCTACTCTATTCAGATCTCAGAAGTTTCGATTTTGATAGTTTTTTATCTCAGATTGTAAAGGTCATACAGTGGGAGATTCGTCATGAGTGAAGAGATTGATATTGAGGAACTTTCCAAGGAGATAAAGGACCTCAGGGAACGAGTTAATTGCCAGAGATTGTGCCTAGGAGGTCTAAGTGTTGTAGTAATCTACTTGTTATTTCTATCAATTAGCTGTAATCCCCTCAGTTCCTATTATCTAGTGATAATTGCTGTGGTCATCATTCCTTTGGCTCTAGTAATTAGTAGACTGGAGCAGCTAGGGTTGTGATGGTTAAATCTCGCCCGGTCCACCATTTTCCCAAAAGATATAGATTGATTGTTTCTTCAGTAATTCCACTATTATATCATTGGGGTGCAGAAGTGACTCAAACCGAAGGTGAGTCTAGATTATTACCGTTGATACATTGTGCGAGAGGTGTATTGATATTTCCAATTCCAATCGTGATATATTTACAGTATCTACACACTAGTGAGGCGATTAATCATGGTCCCGACATCGCTATGGCGGGGCCCTTCGGTTTCATTGGTTTGGGAATCGCAGTTTCAGTTCTAGAATTCTATTATGCTGCGCAATTATATGAAGAAAAAGTAGATCCTTTGTTTAGACCATTAATTGTAATGATTTTGGCTCTTTTACTTGAATTGACACTTGCAGTATCACCAATCGTTGAGAGCTTGGTCCGTTCTATCCACAGTGGTTTTGTGATTGGATTATCGGTAATAGAGATTGGACTTATTGCACTTTATTCTAATTAGTTGGGGCAATTAAATCTCGCTTGGTCCACACCTTTCTTACTCCGCCCAGACTGGTGAGCTGTCCACATCGACGATTTCCATAAGTTCGCCGTATAGATTTCTGACATTCATGAAATGACATGGTAATCCTCGTGCTGTGAAGTAATCGGGGCCATCCATTAGATGGAAGTGTAAGTGAGGACCATCAGAGTTACCGGAATTTCCTATCAAACCCAGAACTTGACCCTTTTTCACCCTGTCCCCAGTCTTCACACGCAGGCTTCCTGGTATCATGTGGGCATAAAATGAGTGCTCACCAGACTTGTGTTTTAAAACCACATGATTTCCAGCACCTGCTGGAAGAGAGCTGCTGTTCTTGTCAATGATGTCCTTGATTTCTTCATCGGAGATCTCAACACCGATTGAGGGGTTATCAGGAACATTATCGACGTGACTCGTCACTGTTCCATCTGCAATAGCAATAATCTCTTCACCATAGCCAGGGTCAACTGTGTTCGGTTTCTCGAATATCTCCTTGAGTGGTCTATCACCCACACGGAAGATATCTAGTGCAAACTCTTGGGAATATACATCTCTATGAGAATCAAACCCTACCCAGTTCCATCCAACTATCCATTTACCTCGAACCGGGAAAATGTAGTCCTGATGTTTCTGTTTCTCAATAATCGGGATTCGTAGTGAGATGTGATCTTGTTTTCCTTTTATCTCGAACATTACATCAACCATTAACTCATCGATTTGTGTTTGTGATGTGACTCTAA
>JBHLRC010000254.1:0-3128 GCA_048882965.1 Candidatus Thorarchaeota archaeon | reverse complement strand
CCTTTTCTCTCACGTTTCTTCTTAGGCTCAGGTTTAGGCTTTGGAGGAGGCGCTTCTGGATTTTGTCTTCGAATCTCCTCAACTCGTGATAGAAATTGTTCCCTTAGGTTGTCTCCGACATCCCTATCAGAGTAAGCATCAATTCTTGCTGCAATCGAGAGTTTTCCAGCTAGTGACCTCGCGATTTTTCCTCTCTGCCAGAATGGAGCTGTATTGATTTCTGGGACACGGTAGATGATGCCATGTTTGGGTGGATCTGCACCTGTCTTTAAACTCCTGAACAGAGCCTTTTCAGCCCCAAATACCTGAATTGTACTTGATGGCCTTCTTGCCAATTCTTTCAACGAGCCAGCTAGACTGATTAGACGTGCCCCAACCATTGGTCCAGCCAATGCTCCAATATTAGGTGCCACTTCCTCCATCATCGATGAGATATAACTCTCTAGCTCTTCTCTCATTTGATACAAATTATTCACACTCTTAGCCAGACTTGAGATTACAGCAAAATCTGAGGATTGTAACTCTGCTCCGATATCTCCAGCTAATGATTTGAGAATTTGGTCTGCCATAGTATCAGGGATTCCAACCGACTCCAAACTCTTTTTGTTGAAGGCGGATTTCCCCGTGCAAGAGTTCAGGATTTTGACAAAAATCTCTTGATCTTCGACCAATCTGTTGAGCGATGGGTGATGAAGTGAATACCATTCTCGTAAACGCATAACAAGGACGTTGATTGATTTGTCCACCTCATCAACAGCATCAATTGCGTTCTTTATGAGGAGATCCTTTTCCTCGCTTGCCACACTCACCTTGCTTTTTGCTAGATGAATTGACACCTCATGTCTAAATGAGTTAATCTCATCTCTTGATGACAAAATCCCTTGCTCAATCAGATAATTATCTTGGTTGTCCCTGAACCATCGTGGCGCATTACCTTCCTCCACTCTTACTGCTAGTTTTCCTAGTTTAGAGAGAGCTCGAGCGAACATAGCATCCTCTACGATAACTTCTGAACCTTCCAGTTCTTTCAGACTAGTTCTTATTTTGTCTGTGACAGTTTCATCATTGACTGCCATCAAATTCTTGGCTGCTTCATCAGCATCAGGATAAAACAGATGCTTCGATGTCACCTTTCCTTTGTCATCTAATATGAAAACTCCAAATACTGTGAGCGCAAGGTAAACTGGCAAATTGAATCCTTCCTGTTGAATTCTGGGTGCTGACAATGTTGGATACCGGATAAGTTTGTCGAACCAGCTCCATCTAGCTTATTACAGACAAATTGCAAGACCACTACAAGGTGTCAGATTGAAGATTCAGGGTTATTGGTTGGCATCCGGAATCCTAGGTGTAACTGCAGCCTCTATGAAAAGGGTGGCTCTGTCTGGCGCAGATGCAGTTGTGACAAAATCGATTGGTCTGAATCCTAGAAAGGGACATTCTGGCCCAGTACTCACAACTTCTCATGGGGGGCTCATCAATGCTGTAGGTCTTACAAACCCAGGAATAGATGCCTTCAAAGAGGAGATGGATATCCTTCGAGGCAATAATGTTCCGGTGATATTAAGCATCTTTGGGAGTACTGTTGAAGAGATTGTAGAGGTGGCAAGGAAAGGGGTACTACTTGAGCCAGATGCCATTGAACTAAATCTCTCGTGTCCACATGCAGAAATCGGCCAAATAGCACATAGTCCAGACTTAACTCGTAAGTATGTTTCAGCAGTCAAGAGTGAGGTTGACTGTCAGGTATATGCCAAATTGACTCCCAACGCATCTGACATTGTTACTGTTGGAAAAGCGGCGGAGGAAGCTGGTGCTGATGCTGTAGTAGCCATAAACACAGTTCGGGGTATGAAAATCGATATACATCAAATGCGTCCTGTTTTAGGATACAAAGTGGGAGGACTTTCAGGACCTCCGATTTTCCCAGTTGCAGTAAGATGTGTCTATGATTTGAGTCAGGCGCTAACCATACCGGTGATTGGCGTTGGTGGTGTTTCTAATTGGGAAGACGCGGTAGAGATGCATCTGGCTGGTGCAAGTGCAATCCAGATAGGTACTGCACTCATAGAGGGATTAGATGTCTTCTCAGCAATCAAAAAAGGAGTCAAGGAATATCTGAAGAAGATGAACATCTCTGACCTGTCTGAAATAGTAGGTGCTGCTTGGAGGTCTGTATAATGAAGATAGATCGTTTCATGGGAAATCCGACATCTGTAAAGGTATCAGAAGTTGTCCATGAAACTGAAACTGTAAGGACAATCTTTTTTGAAATCGACCCATCAGGTGTCAGCTTCAACCCTGGACAGTTCTTCATGATTTGGATTCCAGAAGTGGACGAGATTCCTATGAGTGTTTCATTGTGGGACCCACCAAGAGTGGGAGTGACAGTCCGGCCTATTGGTGAAGCAACAGGTGTGCTCTGCTCAATTAAACCAAAGGAGTGGATTGGCATAAGAGGACCATTTGGTTCTTCCTTTGCTCTCGAGTCAAGGAGTGCTTTGGTTGTTGGGGGTGGTGTTGGAATGGCACCTTTGAGACCGCTGATTTACAGTCTCCTCAAGAGAAGGACCGATGTGACTGTGTTAATCGCTGCGAAGACGAAACAAGAACTAATTTTCCTTGAAGAGCTATCAAAGTTGTCAGATAACAGATTAAAGGTCCGAGTGGCAACTGATGATGGTTCTGAGGGATTCAAAGGGCTCGCAACAGAGGCAACAAAGAGTATCTTGGAGAAGAGTGAATTTGATTCACTGTTTACCTGCGGTCCTGAGCTGATGATGTATGGTATTTATGACCTGGTAAAAGATACGAAGATGACATTTCAAGCATCACTTGAACGGTTTATGAAATGTGGTTGTGGAATATGTGGGACCTGCGCACTTGATCCAAATGGGTCTCTTGTCTGTGTAGATGGGCCAATATATTCAGGTGACACGCTCTCAAGGATTACAGAGTTTGGACAATACCATCGAGATGCAATGGGTGTGAAGAAGAAGTTTTGAGTTTGAGCTATAGGTCAGACATGACCTGTTCTCAGAAAAATCGGTTTATTTGCGAACGCCGATTGTTTGGCCTTTGACGAATCTTTTGACGTAGTTCCTCTTATTTCGGACACGAGGAATTGG
>JBHLRC010000253.1:0-3176 GCA_048882965.1 Candidatus Thorarchaeota archaeon | reverse complement strand
TCCGCTCCCGCTTCCGCCTGTATTTCCGCTTCTCTCTTTACCATGTCTAGGTCACCGGCTTTAAGGGCTTCGGTGAGTTTTTTTCTACCGGTGGGATTGATGCGCTCGCCGATAAGTACCGTGGGACGGTCGATCGAGATAATAACTTCTTTGCTGGCGCTGGATACTTTGGTTTCCATTTGGCTATCTCTCCTACTTACATTTAATAAACTCCATATTCTTCGGCGGCTTCCATATAGGCATGCAGTACGTCCGGTTTACCCTCATTCATACCGGCCGCACCGGTCAATATGTAACCGCCACCCGGAGCACAGGCCTCGATAAGCTTGCGGCAGTATTCCTTTACCGCCTGTTTATTACCTGTGTGCATCAGTGAAGCCGGCACGTTCCCGGCGATGCAGGCGGAATCACCCAGTATTTTCTTGGCTTTAGCCATATCGATATCTTCAAAACTCCATATCGTCGAGCCTCTGGGTAAATCCTTGATGACTTCGAGTCGCGCTCCGTACCTGCCTTCGGCGAAGGGCATCGGCACCAGGCCCTCATTAATCATCCCGAGGAGTACCTTTCTGAAACTCGGCCAGTAGAAAGTCTCGAATTGCCTGGGTGACATGAAGCTTTCGTCACCCTTGTGCAGCGGCATGAAGCATACCGGGCAACCGGTCCTATCCGCCGCGGCTACGACCCCGTCTATAGCTAACGGAGTTACTTTCTCCATTACCTCGTGGATTTTTTCCGGCTGGCGGTATATGTCCACAAATATCCCCTGAGTACCTCGCAGCATATCGGCAATAGTGTCGAACGGGGCACCTGCCATTCCACCACCACGCAGATTGGGAAATCCCGCCGCCAGCGACGCCTGGTTCAGTTCTGCAATTACCTTCTGCCACCTGATAACCTCTTTCCCGGCTTCAATCATGGTTTTCATGGCGGCTTCAACCTCGGGGTCGGCAAAAGCAGCGTAACTCATTACCGCCACACCGGCGACACCGTTAAACGGGAACAGCTTCTGGAAAGGTTCAAAGGCGCCGACCGTCCGCGGCAGAAAACGACGCCACCAGAAATCCCCCGGATTATCCAGGAAGGCATCATACTCATCCGCATGCATGTAGTCCTTCTCGACGTATTGATAGATAGAGGACTTATCAGGCAGACCGTGACCCGGCCATTTATGAAGTCGGTGGTCGGTCATTTCAAGTACCTTACCGGGAAACACCAGGCTAGGACCGGTAAACGAATCCATTTCAAAATCTCTCATGAATTTCAGGTAGGCTTCTTTCAATTTATCATAGTCATACATCACCGTCTTCAGGTCATAACCGGCGTAGAAAGCCGGATACATCCCGGAAGGCAGGGCTACCGGCACTCTATCCGGTTCTTCCAGCTTGATTGCTTTGATAAATCTGGTTACCCGCTCTTTATACAGCTTTCCAGCCCCGGGACTATCGAATTTTATATCCGGTGAAAGCCAGCGTTTAAAACGCTCTTCGCGCTTTTCCTGCCAGGTCATCTCTTCCCATTTCTTTTCCATATACAAAATCTCCCGATTGTTCCAATATATTATCTCATGATATCAGGATTACTACCAATATTAGAACGATGTGGCTATTTATACACTCCGTACTTTTTTGCCGCTGCCATCATGGCATGCAGATTTTGCATTTTACCCTGGTCCATAGTGGCGGCAGCGGCCAGGATGTAGCCGCCACCGGGAGCACAGGTCTCGATGAGCTTTCGGCAGCCTTCTTCAACCTCCTCGGGGGTTCCCGTAACCATTGTAGATATGGGTAAATTACCCGCAATGCAGTTATTCCTGCCGACGGTGGCCTTGGCTTTTGCCATATCCATATATTCAAAATACCAGATCATGGATGCGCGCGGCATATCCTGAATGATTTCAAGTCGGGGTATGTAGTTACCCTCGGCAAATGGCATCGGCACCAGACCCTCGTTAATCATGCCCATGAGAACCTTCTTAAAGCTGGGCCAGTAAAATTCCTCGAACTGCCTGGGCGACATGAAGCCTCTTTCACCCTTATGGAGAGGCATCATCACAATCGGCGATAGAGCCCGGTCCGCCGATTCTATGGCCTCATTGATAACGATAGGAATTAGTGCATCCATGGCCTCATGTATCTTTTCCGGCTGCCGGTACATATCCGTGAAAATCCCTCTGGTACCACGGAGCATATCGGTCAACATATCAAACGGTGCACCGGACATACCTCCACCAAATCCGGCATAACCTGCTTCGATTGCTTCCCGGGCAACCACACCGATGGTTTGCTGCCACTTCATAATCTCTTCAGCCGCTTTAAACATTGTCCTGTAAGCCTGCTGTATCTCCGGGTCGGCGAAGGCGCTCAGGTAGAAGATGGGGATACCGATAAATGCGGTAAGGTGCGGTAATTTAGCCAGTGGTGCAAAAGCACCCGCCTGCCGTGGCATGAAAGTCCTCAACCAGAAATCCGTAGGGTCCGTAATCAGCTTGTCATACTCGTCGGGTTTCATATAATCACTCTCAACGAACTGATACGAACCAACATCGTCGGCGATACCGTGTCCGGGCCATTTGTGGATTTTATGGTCGATAATTTCCAGTGCCGGTGCCGGTAAAACGAGACCGGGACCACCGAATGTATCCATATCTCCAAAATCTTTCATGAACTTGCGCCAGGCATCCCTCTGCTTCTCATAATCGTACATAACCGTCTTGAGATCATAACCGGCGTAATAGGCCGGGAAATATCCCACGGGCAGCATACAGGGTACCCGGTCCGGCTCCTCCATCTTGATGGCCTTAATAAACCGGGTAACACGTTCTTGGTATTTTCTCTTCGCTTCCGGGCTATTAAATTTGACGTCCGGCGCCGCCAGCCACTTCTTGTATCTTTCTTCGCGCTTTTGCTCGGGAGTTAATACAGACCAGTTCGGTATGTTATCCGCTCTATAAGCTCCTATCGGCATTACGTCCATATATAAATCTCCTTTTGGGTTGATACTGACTATAAATCGCCCTCTGAGAGAGTTCCATATTACTCATTCGAGATTATTTATAACAACCGTATTCTTTCACGGCTTCCATCATGGCACGCAGGTTCTCCGGTTTAGCCATATCGAAAGTGGAACCACCGCTGAGAATATAGCCACCACCCGGGGCGCAGGTCTCGATGAGC
>JBHLRC010000252.1:0-3182 GCA_048882965.1 Candidatus Thorarchaeota archaeon | reverse complement strand
TCCTCGTGACATGTTGGTTGCGGAAAGAGTTTCCCGATAGAGATGAACTTGTGTTCATGATACCTAATTACATGCAGATTGGCGGCATCTGGAAAAATCTGGGTGGAAAGATCATCCCCTTCAAGCTTGAACTGAAAAACGGCGTTTGGACCCCCGACTTTGATGGTCTCAAGGCGTCTGTCACTTCAAAGACTGCAGCGATTGCTATCTGCACTCCTAACAATCCAACTGGAAAAATCCTGTCTGAGAATGACCTGATGACCATCGTTGCTCTTGCCAAGAAGAACGGAGCGTATGTTGTTTCAGATGAGATTTATCGTGGTGCTGAACTTCAAGAAGGCAAAGCGCCTTCAGTAAATGGTCTCGCTGATAATGTTCTGATTACCTCAAGTCTGTCCAAGGCGTATGGTCTTCCTGGTCTAAGATTGGGATGGGTTGTCTGCCCCACACTTCAGGTTGCAACTGAGGTCTGGACCTATTCTGATTACACAACAATATGCCCAACTAAAGCGAGTGACTGGCTTGCGACCCTCGCACTATCTCAGGAGGTTCAAGCCAAGATCGAGAAGCGCACCCGGAAGGTTGTTCGTGAGAACTGGGCAATCATGGAGAAGTGGATTGACTCTCATTCTAGTCTACTATCAGGTGTTGCCCCCGAGGCAGCAGCAATATGCTTCATCAAACTCAGGGATGATATTGACTCCCTTGACTTCACCATGCGGCTCATGAAGGAGAAGAGTGTCCTCATCTCACCGGGTGAGCACTTTGAGATGCCCGGCTTCATTCGTATTGGGTTTGGAAGTGAGAAGGAGTATCTTCAACCAGCATTGGAGCGGATTAGCGAGCTGCTAAGGACTTATCGATAATGGTTCAATCTTGTCACAAAATGAGGATTTCCCTTGCACTTTTGACCTCTGGCGTTATTCATTTGACCTTATAATAGTCTTAAAACAAAGAAAAAATGTCCATATTCCTTAACTTCTGATATGCAAGTTTATAATTTGTCCTTCAGGAGTCTGCTAATTTTTGTCTCCTTAACATTCTCGAACCAAACAGTTTCGAATATTTGCTTCCAAAGTATATGTGCAGTCAAAACAAGACTGCAGGATGCAAGCGAAAAATGTCAACAGAGGTGAAACAGTCCAACACCAAAGTGAACAGTGAAGAGCTCAGTGAGAAAGAGGAACGCGAGCTCGCACTACTTCTGGAGTTGGCAAAGATCTACTATGATGGTCCTTGAAGGAGGTCATAGGAACAATTGGACGTGTCACAAAATTGGCGGGGACAGAGATAGAAGATGAGAATATACTAGGACATTTCCAGGAAGCGATTCACAGAACAGAGGATTCTGATGAGGATAAGCTAGCGATCGGGATTGAGTATGCATGCTTACGATCAATGATGCTCGAGCCTCAGAACACAACGATGTGGAATGCACTAGCACTGGTCTACATGATGTCAGATCGTATGCACGAAGCTGAAGAAGCCATTGTGAGGTCTCTTGATATTGATACCTCCAATGCATGGACGTGGACAATCTGGGGCGATCTCCTCAGGCAGAACGGTGACAGTACTGAGGCTGAACGGGCGTACAGAATGGCCACAGAGCTTGACCCCAGAGAGGTACCTGCTCTTAGACATCTGGCACTACTATACCTGGAACGAGGAGCTCTATTTGAGGCATTTGACCTACTTCAGATGATAATTCCCATCACGCCAAATGATCAAGAGCTGTGGGATACATATTCTGGATGTCTTCGAAGGATGAAACAATGACTATTCGGTATGTCTTACGCCATCAGTCCCATTGATGGATGTGACTATTCCAAAACACTAAAGGAGAACTCCAATACTCTTGCTCTATATGGAAATTCGAGTCATTCCTTTTTTCTCGCCTATCTCACCTGAGGGTGTAAAGGATGAGGTATTGAAAAAACTTCAAGGAGATCAAGTTAGGATCCTAGAACCAGACGATTTCAAACCAGGTTCTGACTCTGACCGTACCTATGTCTTCATTGGCACAGGTGGTACAGAGAACTTAGTCGCGGATTTCCTTAAGGAGCACTCACTAAGATCCCCTGTATTGCTTCTGAGCTATGATCTTCGTAACTCCCTTCCTGCTGCAATGGAGATTCGATCATTTCTCCAAGGTCAAGGCATTGAATCTCAAATAATACATGCAACACTCTCTGAGCTACGCCAGATGCTCTCCGAACAGATTAAGTTTGTTGAAGTTCTCTCGAAAATTAGAAGCAGTACTCTTGGTATAATTGGTAAACCTTCTTCTTGGCTCATTGCTTCCGACATAAACTCAGACGAGGTCAAGAAACGATGGGGACTGACAATCCTTCGACTCCCCTTGAATACACTTATTGAATCAGTTAAGTCCACTAAAGATCCTGATTACATAGATTCATTCAAGCAGTCATCAAGAGCATGTGCCCCATCAGACGAAGAGATTCGAAAAGCTGGACTTGTGGCTCATGCTCTAAAAGAAGTGGTCGACAAACAGCAGCTCGATGCGGTCACTGTGGAATGCTTTAGTCTTCTTATGGATACTGGTGTGTCAGGGTGTTTTGCATTATCACTAATGAATGATTTACAGCAATCCACGGCTGGATGTGAGGGTGACGTTCCTGCTACCTTCACCATGTTCTTGGGACGAATGCTTACTGGAGAGCTAGGTTTTATGTCGAATGTCACCCAAGTTGACAAAAAGAAAAACGAAGCTGTCTTTGCTCATTGTACTATTCCCACTAAACTCACAGAGAGTTATGAGATAACTTCTCATTTCGAGACCGGATTAAGCATCGGAATACGAGGGACTCTGAAACACCAAGATGTCACAGTTCTCAAAGTCTATGGGGATAATCTTAGTCAGTTTTGGGTTTCTGATGGGAAAATCGTAGAGAACTTGGTGAACGAAACAGGCTGTAGAACACAGATACGTGTAGTCCTGGAGGAAGATGTTGATTATTTTCTAGAACGGTCCTTAGCAAATCACCATATTATCTTCCCCGGAAAACACGCTGATAAGATTCGGAGATTCTTCTCCTTTGTCTAAAACACTGAACATAGCATCACTGTGTAGGTCTAGTCCTATTAAGGTCATATAGGAATGACCCATCTTATTCGGAAGATTGGATGTTGTTGCTCATCTACTCTGCTTAGATGACCAATCT
>JBHLRC010000251.1:0-3185 GCA_048882965.1 Candidatus Thorarchaeota archaeon | reverse complement strand
TGGCTTTTGGTGTTATGGAGTCGAAGGATATGATCGGTGATGTTGATATCGATGCTTTGGCGGATGCCTATTCTTATGCCATGTTGTCGATGCAGTTGGAGTGGGGTCTTCGCAGGAGTTGGGGTTTTGATGTTGGTCCTGTTGAGGATAAGATGATGCGTCATATCCGGTTTATTTCTGGTTTGTCTGCTGCTTGACATTGTTTAACTAACGAACGATAGTTTTATATTTGAGCCCCCGATCCCATGTGCTAACAAACGTTAGTTTGGAGATGAAAGACAAGATGAACATCAGACTAATAATGGCGATAATAATCGCAGCCCACGGAATAGGACACCTAATGGGAGTCATGACGATCCCCATGGGAATGTTCGGGGAAAGCGGATTCAAACAAGGCAGCTGGCTACTATCAGACAGGCTAGGGCTCAACACATCAACAGTAAAAGCTCTAGGCTTGCTCTGGCTGATAGCCACAATAGCATTCTCAGCAGCGGCATACGGATACTTCTACGACCTCGCGTGGTGGGAGACCCTCATAAAGGCATCAGTCATCCTATCTGTTGCTCTTTTCGTTGTGTGGTGGGACGCGTTCCCAGCAAATATACCAATACAGGCTAATCTGGGCAACATGGCGGCGATTATCGCGTTATATCTAAAGACGTGACTATTTTCTTTGGAAAAGGAGCGATTGATAGAAGGGAGGCTACTCTGGGTAGCTGATTATTCCCTTTGAGACGAGTTCCTTTATCTTTTCATCATTGTAGCCCAGTACTTCCTTCAAGACCTCGTTGTTGTGCTCCCCCAGTAACGGTGCTGGTGTCTTCATCTGTGCCGGTGTCTCGCTGAACTTTACTGGGAAGTTGACGAGTTTGATCTTGCCTGCCTTGGGGTGCTCCATCTCTATGATCATATTCCTCGCCTTGACTTGGGGATCTGCTACGGTCTCGTCTACGTGGTAGATGGGTGCGCATGGCAACCCCATGTCTGTGTAGAATTTCACTGCCTCGTCTCGCGTCATCTCCGCTGTCTTTTGCTCCAGCATCTCATTGGTGATGTCATCATATTCCACGCCCATGTGCTGGGTTATCCTGTCGAGCGCCCTGGGTCCGAAGGCAGTCATCCTGATCCATTTACCATCTTTGGTCTTGAGTATGCCTCCCGCTCCTCTGCCTCTTGGATATTTTTTTCTTAACTCCAGTGGTCTTAACCCTGAGAGAAGGTATCCTGTGATTGCTGTGTTGTAAGCCACCATGCAGTCGAGCTGAGCGACATCAATCATCTGACCTATTCCAGTCTTGTCACGGTATCTTAGAGCCATCAATATGGACATGGTGGCCATTGTTCCCGGACCAAGGTCTCCATAGGCTTGGGCCATCTCAATCGGCGGACCATCAGGGTCATATCTCTCGCCTGTGAGCATGGTGTGTCCGCTCATGGCCTCAGCGATCATGGCGTAGCTCCTCCAATGCGTGTATGGGCCTGTCTGCCCGAAGCCGCTCAGGGCTGCGTATATTATCCCCGGGTTTAGCTCCTTGAGCACATCGTATCCTAGTCCCATGCGTTCCATGGTTCCTGGGCTAAAGTTCTGGACGACTACGTCGCTCTTCTTCACCATCTCCTTGAATATTGCTAGGCCCTCTGGGTCCTTGAGGTTGAGGGTCAGGTCTTTCTTGTTGAGGTTCAGGTGGTGGAATGTGTAGCTTGCTCCTCCGAATAGGGCTCCTTCTGCCAGTCTGTCTATCGCTCCCCATGGGGGTTCTATTCTGATTACTTCTGCGCCCATGTCGGCTAGCATCATGGTGCACCATGGGCCGAACCATACGTGGGTCAGGTCTAGTACCCTGATGTCGTCGAGAGGCATCGTCATTTTAGCCAAAATTGATCACACCATTAAGGCTTAACCCTGACTATAATACGTTTGCCCGGCGTCATACTTTATACTCTGATTAACCTATTTCGAGTGATCACTATGCCGCATGTCTCTGAGATCGGTGAACGCGCCCTCATCCAGAGGGTTATGAAACACTTGACGCCCATGCCCGGTATGCCTATCCCTTTTTGGGATGATGCCTCTGCTCTGAGCCTAGGGGATGGACGCGCTGTGGTAATCAACACGGATATGTTGGTCTGGGAGACCGATGTTCCCTCTGGTATGATTCCTTTTCAGGTTGCCCGTAAGGCCGTAGTGATGAATGTGAGTGATCTTGGGGCTAAGGGGGTTCAACCCATCGCCTTCATGCCCAATATCGGTATTCCAGCTGATTACGAGGTGGATAGTGTCTTGGAGTTGGCGAAGGGGTTTGAGGCAGGTGCCCGTGAGTATGACGCCTACGTGGTTGGAGGCGACACCAATGAGGCATACGACGTCATAATATCAGGAGTCGCCCTCGGTATTATGGATGAGAAACGTATTATGAAACGAGCCTGCGGCGTCAAACCAGGGGATACATTAGCTGTGACTGGCAATTTTGGGTTGACCTCTGTTGGTTTCACTCATCTGCTAGGAGGAGTTGAGCCATCACCCGATGTAAAGAAAGAGGCGTTGGAGTCCATCTACATGCCCAAGGCACGGGTGAAGGAGGGAATAGCCCTCGCAGGCACAGGTGTAGTAACCAGCTGCATGGATAGCAGCGACGGGTTATCTGTCAGCCTCTATGATCTGCGTCGGAGTTCTGGCTTTGGGTTTATCGTGGAGGAAACGCCGGTTCACCCGTTGGCTTTGAAGTTCGCTGAACGAAAAGGATTGGACCCAGTGAGTTTGGCGTTTAACGGGGGGGAGGAGTATGAGCTCGTGTTCACCTATCCCCCGGATAAGGAATCCGAGGTACGGGTTGCTCTGAGGAGTGTCGGCTGTGAGTTAATCAACATCGGGGTGGTCTCGGAGAAGAAGGAGATACTCTACAGGCAAAACAACAGGCTCAAGCCGGTTAAGATGGATGGCTGGGATCACTTCAATGAGCCTAGTTAGTTCAAAGCTTATTTCCTCCTGAATATCAGATATATTATGCAGCAACGTCTACCTGTCTCGAAACCCCTAGCTTTGGTCATTATTGGTTTGATCATCGGTATCAGCCTCAGTCTAGGCTCTGGTTACGCGGTTTTCTACCCGGATATGGTTAATCAACGGAATAAGTCGGTTGAGGAGAGGATCACCGATATCGAGGATGAAATCGTGGCATTGGACC
>JBHLRC010000250.1:0-3192 GCA_048882965.1 Candidatus Thorarchaeota archaeon | reverse complement strand
TGATGGACTCATTGAATCTAGTTTGACCAAGGTTGGAACATCTCCATACCTAGACCTACAGGATTATCCATCTAATTACGTGTACACAAAGGCTCCAGGCTCACAAGGAGGATGGTGGTATTTCCCTAATACAACATTAACAGGAGACCTAACCGTAAATGTTTCAGTCTATTGTTGGAACGTAGACGGTACTAACGATGATGGATTTGATGTATACTATGACACCTCTGGTGGACCGGGTACACTTTTGGGGAGAGTCGCACAGCACACAACACAACAATATGACACACTACAGATCTCTGGGATTTTTACACAAGCTCAAGTTAATTCTCTTCGAATAATGCTTGTATTATACAAAAGTGGTGGGGCGGATTATGTATATGCGGATCATCTTCAGCTTGGAGTCAGTTCGCCAGAGATCATAAACTACGAAGCTGATTTCGAATATAACTGGGGTGCAGCAGATTACGATGAAACCTTCGAAGAAGTATGTATCAATATTGGAACATTCGGAGGGACTGAAGCACTCAATGTAAGCTATTGGGATGGCAGTATCTGGAATCAGTTAGGAGAGATTACTTCACCTGGTTGGACGAATCTGTCAGCTACTGGTCTAACCTCTACAACATATACGATTAGGCTTAGAGGCTCAGATAGTTCCATTGATACTGTGCCAGATACATGGGAGATTGATCTTATTACCCTCCATACTTGGTCAGATCAGACTTACAATTATGAACTGGATTTAGAGGTTCAATGGACTACAGCTTTGTTTGACAACAACAATGAATTCCTATGTATCTATGCAGGAAATACTGATGCTGAGGATTTGGCAGTCGATGTATGGGATGGAGTTAGTTGGACAAACCTATTTTCTGATATTCAGGCAAACTCCTGGAATAATATCAGTGTAAAATCGTGGCTTACTTCAAGCACCTTTACAATTCGTTTCAAAGGCGGGCAAGATATTGGTGATTCGATTCAGTCTCAATGGTCAATTGATGCTACTCTTATACACACTTGGAATAATATTCCATTAAACGACGAGCAGCCAACTGTGAGTAATGTTGATGATGGCAGCTTCTTGTATGCTCGAGCACACAGTTATCTAATCACAGCGAATGTGTCAGATGAAGATGGATACGCAGACATCCAAAACCTACGTCTCTCTCTATACTCTAACGACAGACTCACCTTATACTGGACTGTAGAATATAATGAAGATGCAGATTTGTTCAGCGAATATGAGGATTCGTCTGATTATATTACTCTGGATACTGATTCCTCAAGTGCTTCAAAACTTGGAGATGATATAGACATAGAATTCCAGATTGCAATTGGATGGAACCATCCAGATATCACTAACACCGATGTCAAGTGTATAGTTTTAGACAGCAAACTAGAAAATAGTACAGACTGGTACGAAGTGGATTGGAATATTGAAAGCCGCTTAGACGTGATAGGGATTAGTACAGATGATAATCTGGGGACAATCGATAGAGGAGATTTGGATGGTCAGTTCTTCACTTCGGGAACTGTCACCTATTATGGGTCATCAATAAATCCACCATCTGATGAGGTTGATGTCTGGGTTTCTGGATCAGAGTATGGAACAAACAGTGGACCATGGTATGACCTCACCCTTGACTCTGGAGTCTTCAATGTGAGCTGTTTTGCAGATGATGAAGTAGGTATAGATACATTCACAGTCAGAGTTGTAGAAGAAGGAGCAGGTTCTGGAGGTTCTGACCTTCTCTATACAAGTATAGTTGATACATACATCGCAGATCGCATTGAGTTTTATGATTCTGGAGTCGATGATTCTAGAATTGATGTTGACACTAACGGAGTAACATCATGGAGTGCTCGATTTGAATATGACTCTCTCCAAATCACTAGTGGACTAACAGCAGAATTGAATGGTTCCAAAGGTCTCTCTTGGAACGGTTCTTGGTGGATATTTCAAGAGAGCAAAAGCAGTGTACAGGCAATAGGATACTCTATTGCATTGGCATCTGAAGATACACATGGATTGACAATTTGGAGGCAGACTGCAGACAATACCACAATCATCTGGGATCGTATCCAAATTCTTACCACAACAACTCAGGATGGAAGAATAGACTATGGAGCATCCGCAGACATAAGAGTGACTGCACAGTTGGAATATGATGGGCATCCGTTAGGGAGTGGAGATATTCTCTACATGAATGATACAATGATGACTTGGGTGGATCCATATTTCCAATTGACGCCTCAGTTCTCGCAGGTGGGACTTTGGAAGTTTTATGTGAACATGTCTGGAGCCATTGAGCTTTCTTATGGAATCACTGTGATTCATATCGATGGGAACCAAATTGATCAAATCTGGGATCGTATTCTGATTCTTACTGTAACCGCAACGGATGATAGAATTGATTTTGGTACAAGTACAACGATTGATGTGTCAGCTCAACTTGAGTATGATGGCACACCTTTGGGAAGTGATGACACACTATACATGAATAATACAGATATGACATGGGACACCGATCATTTCTATCTTGAAACTGGCATGTATGCAATAGTTGGATTATTGACTTATTATGTGAACGCAAGTGGAGCTCTTGAATCAACTTTTGGAATTACTGTTGTAGCACCCAATCTGATCACTTCAGAAGTAATCTGGGATAGGATTCTGATCCTTTCCACCTCTTCTCAAGATACAAGGATAGACATTGATACATCTGCGGACATTCGAGTCACAGCAATGCTAGAGTATGATGGTCATTTACTGGGAACAAATGATGCACTCTATATGAATAGCACATCAATGACTTGGGTGGATCCTTACTTCAGATTGCAGCCACAGTTTTCTATTGTGGGTTCCTGGAGGTTCTATGTGAATACGACAGGAGCATTTGAAGCAACATATCAAATCACTGCTATTAATATTGCAGGACTCTATGTTGATCAAATCTGGGATCAAATAGTAATTCTGACGACAACAACTCAAGATGATAGAATTGACATTGACACACTGGCAGACATTAGAGTCACCGCAAGTCTGCAATATGATAACCACCTTCTCGGTACCGGTGATACATTATTCATGAATGACTCAGAAATGATTTGGGTCAGCTCATATTTCCAACTACAACCTCAATTCTCGAGGGTTGGTAGCTGGATTTTCTATGTGAATTCTTCTGATGC
>JBHLRC010000249.1:0-3202 GCA_048882965.1 Candidatus Thorarchaeota archaeon | reverse complement strand
AGATGGTTGATGCCGGAGCCAAGCGCTTGATTTATACCGATATAAAAAGGGACGGCACTCTAACCGAGCCTAACTTCGATATGATAGACAGACTACTTGCTGAAGCAGATGTTCCCGTCATTGTGGCCGGAGGTATTTCCAGGCCAGAGCATCTACAGAGACTTAGGGAGCTCGGTGCAGAGGGGGCCGTTATAGGCAAAGCTCTTTATACCGGGGACATCAGTTTGGGTGAAGCGATAATTGAATTCGGAGCCTAGGAGGCAAATGCTAAAGTTTGATGATAAAGGATTGATTCCAGCTATAATCCGGGACGCCAGGAATGGTGAAGTCCTAATGCTGGGCTATATGAATAAGGAGTCGCTGAAGCGCACGTTGACCAGCGGAGACGTCTGGTTCTACAGCCGCGCTCGGCAGGAATTGTGGCACAAGGGAGAGACCTCAGGCAATTTCCTCAGGCTGAAGTCCATCACCAAGGACTGCGATAGCGATGCCCTTCTGATAGAGGCTGAACCTACTGGCCCAGTATGTCACACCGGCAACCGGACTTGCTTCTTCCAGGAATTAAAGAGCGAAGACACAGGGTAGTATCCCCGCCCATTTTTTGAATAAGAACCGAGTTAACTATGCCTCGCTCAAGCTGCAGATGTTGAAATCTGTTTTGGATTCTAGATTTAGATACTGGGATTTGTTCAGAATTTAGTGATTTCTAATCTGGGATTTGCTCGGTATGACTCTGGGATTTCGAATTTAGCCACAGTGGTTGCCGCACTTAGCTCGTAGTGATTAACCGGTTTTCGTTCGCGAAGCCTTCTGTCAGCCGAAACAATCTTCTTTATGAATAAGAGAAAGGGGCAGCTTCACGCTGCCCCTCTTCATCTCCTTATCCGTTCCCCTCGCCGCCGGTTCGGGTAACCTCTCTGCTGGCTCCGGGAAATCAGCCTAGCAATCTCACTGAGATCTGTCTCGCACCAATCGGCAACCGAGCGAGAACATCATATCATTATACAAATGTTAAAATCGTTATACCCTTTATGCACAAGGATCGAACGGTGGTGCACCTGCTACGACACATTCGAAAGGTGTAAAGATACCACAGGCGATCTCATTGACAAGGGGTTCCAACCAATCGGGAAGACCCAACGGTTCAGCAAGTGAGCCCAGTACGCTACCGACCAAGCTCAAGCCCCATCCAAGCATATCGACTGTCCAGGAAAGAGGACCGCCAGCAAACCCGCCAATGGTGTTAACTAAGTCTGAATTCACAAACGCAGGCAAACCCAAGTCCTCGGGCAAGACATCAAGTATTTCTCCCACCATGGCAAAACCCGCTTCAAGGATTGCGAACGGGATTTTGGCATATGTGTCCGGCTCAATACCAGTGCCGTCACCATCCGGATAGTCACATTGTGCCGCTGTCACGGCAGGCACCACGGCTAGAGTCAGAAGAGCCAGAACAACACCTATACTGATTAATTTTTTCACCTAAACCTCCTTTTTTAGATATTTCGATATGGTCTTACCATCCCGCGTTCCCGGGCCCGGGATGATACATGGTTTGTCTCTCAATTTGAATCCCCGATAAACACCTCCTTTCCGAGCTTTCAGTCCACTCTGTTTACCGGCTCAATTATGTGCAACAAGATCAGCTACAAATGTTAAGAACTTGTTAAGATTCAGTATATTCTTCAAGCAGAGGCTTGTCAAGTCCTATTAGAATTTTTTTGAAAATTTTGTGGAAACCTGCGTGTTATTCCGAGCGGATCATGCCAATCTGGTAGCCAACCAAGAAACTGCTCCGGCTGACTAAACCCAGCCTGGCAAAAAGGATAAGTCTTGACAAACTCAACAAAGTAAAGATATTATGTTGTTGAGGTTGTTCAGAGTGTAACGGAGAATCGGAATTAGAAAGCATTCTCTTAAGTTTTAACTTAGTCAACATATTTTTAGTTTAGAAGATTTATAATAGAAGAAAGGTGGTAACAGTTTAGTTTTCCTAAAGCGGGCGTTCGTTTAGTTTCCAATATTCCATAGTTGTAGTTTTACCAATACGCTTTTTAAGGAGACTTGCCTGTTAACAAAGTTGAAGTTGAGCGTGAAGCGAATACAGGCCTCCATTATAGCTGGTCTTCTGCTATTTACGCTGATACTACCTCAATTTGTTCTGGCGCAGGTAATATCAGACGTTGATGCAGTGGATATCACGGCCACTACCGCCGCTATCACCTGGACTACCAATAATCTCAGTGACAGTGAGGTTAAATACGGCACCACCACTCAGTTGCTTAATACCGAATCTGATCTCAGTATGGTCTTCGATCATTACGTACCCCTCACAGGCTTGGACCCGGACACATTATACTACTATGCGGTCTGGTCAGATGGCGTTAGGAGTCCAGCTGATCCTAACGAATACCACTCTTTCACAACAACCAAGCTACCAGAGGAGTATTCCATTAGCCTTGACCATGCTTGTGGAGTCTGCGGCGAACTGGTCGAAGCAGGGGTCTGCGGCGAAATAATTGAAGTAACTGCGATTGTGGCAGCATCCGGCACCTATCATATCTGCTGGGATTCTCGTACAGAAGCGAATGTTGTGGCAACATTCACAGCAGGCGGAGCTGGAATCTACACCGTTGCGTTCTTTATGCCCGAGGCTACGAAGGGCAGCCACAATGTTTATCTGGTTAATAACACTTATACCGACCCGGCGACGAATACTTTTGCTACTTTTGAAGTGCTCCCTTCGGTACAGACTGACCTCAGCGTGGGACCGGTAGGCACGGAAGTGACTCTCGACGGTTACGGTTTTAGTAACGGGCAGGACATCCGGGTTACCCTCTACCAGGGCGGCGCAAAAAAAGGTGAAGAGAAGACGACTGACGCTAATGGGAGCGGTAGCTGGACGGTGCTCTATACAATACCGGATACCCCAGCCGGTGGCTATATCCTCAAGATCGAAAGCAAAGAAGGCACCATATGGGTCGGTTGGGTTAATAAGGACTTTGAGGTAACTCCACAGATTACTACCAGTACAGACGCAGGAACGGTGGGGCAGACGATTGAGGTAAATGGGACGGGCTTTGCCAGCGAGGAAGAGGATATCGAGATTACCTTCGATGGGGAGGTAGTACAGACAAACAATCCTGTTGTTGCCGATGATAATGGCTCCTGGGAAGCCATACTCCGTATTCCTTCTCTCCAG
>JBHLRC010000248.1:0-3215 GCA_048882965.1 Candidatus Thorarchaeota archaeon | reverse complement strand
ACGGTCGTCCGCCAGGCGCCCATGGCCATGATCGTCCAGACGCTGGTCAAGGCGTGGTACCTGCGGTACGGCGTCAAGGCGACATCGGCTCAGCCGAAAGGCACGGATTGGTCGGCAAGCAAGGATCATCCGTCGTATCTCGACATGCTGGCGACGCTGCGCAAGGTCCTTTGGGCTCAACGAATAAACATGAAGTCGCTTCTTCGGCACGGAGTACGTGAATTATGGAAAACGCTGCAGTTCACGCTCTGCGCGGCAGCGTAAAATGGCTAAACCGTACTAAAGGAGGGACTTCAAATGTCCACGAAAAGACACTGGCAGGTCACTTGGAGCGCATTGGTTGTCGTACTGGCCCTGCTTGCGGCCCCGGTTGGGGTATGGGCTGCCGATATGGACGGCGACGGTGTAGATGATATCTTCGACCACGATATGGATCCGGGCATAGTCGCCAATCATCCGGATCAAAAAGTAGAAAAAGAGGATGATGATCCCCCGAATCCAGTAACTATAATATATTGCCGTTTCGTTCGTCCCGCCAGCTGTAAGAGGTTTTCTGAACAAATCCAACAGATAATAGACAATACCAAAAAAGACCCAAAGGAGGATCATGTAGATCGCAAGACGGAAGAACCGACCAAAGTACTTCCCTGCTCCCTGAAAGAAGGCAGGAGCGAATCGTGTGGTTTGGTTTTCCGCTCCTGCAATAATACTGCGGCCTTTCAGCACCGCAAGGATCCCTCCATGAAGAAACAAGGATACCCAGTAATACATAAAAGCCAGGATAAACGCTGCATAGAATATCCAATGCAAACCTTGGCCTTCGTGTACGATCAACTCGAAAAAGGTGTTAAAATCGAATCCCTCGAGAAAATTGGCTGCAACAAGTCTGCTTCCGATCTTGTCGCTCAAATATGCCGAAAACAGGAAGTAAATGACCGATGCGGATACAACATTCACCAGCCACATAACAAAGACCATCTTCGGCTCCAGCAAAGCCCTTTTGATCCCGTTTCCATAGCTGCTCAGTACTTTCATCGTTCCCTCCTTTACTCCATAGAGATTACAGTGAGCACTTTCTGGAACTTGAGCATCAGGTTCAAGGCATACTTGAGCGGTATGATCTTGTCCGGTTTTCTTGTCATGGAATTATTCATGTGATTGATATCGAGAAGAATTTTGTTTTCAGGATCGAGTTGAGCCGATTTGAGCTTTACCGGTCTGGTGTAAGTGAATCGGGTCCACCTGTCCCTTCCATCCCACATCTCCCGGACTTCCTTACCGTCCTCGAAAACGATGAGGATTTCCTGGGGAAATACGAGTTCTCCTTTGCGGACGACAACCACTTCATTTAAGTATGATTTTTCCCTATCTTTACTCTTATCATTCGATTCAGAACGTAGCTCTCCCTGGAATATGCCTTCCGGTTCCTTTATCTCCCTTGATCTGAGTCTTCCGATGGCATAATCCAGTTTATCCGGGCTGTGCAGGAATTGATCGAAAAACCAGCCCAGATCCTGGCCGCTGACCTCTTCGGCCACGGCAACAAAATCATCCGTCTTCGGATGCCGGAATTTCCACAGCTCGTAATAAGCCTTCATCACACGAGCCATAACATCCTCGCCGAGATAATTTTCCAGTGTTAGCAACGTCAAAGCTGCCTTTTGATAAACGTTCACGCCATAGCTTCCTCCACTGTAAAACTTCCAGCTTTTTTTGACGACCGGGTCCATACGACCCGATGCTATCACCTGCGTCCTTGCCATGAGTGAATCGCTGATCTTCAGGCATCCGAGGTCTATCATGGACCTATCACGACCATAAAACTTATCCATGGCCTTGATTTCGGAATAGGAGTTGATCCCTTCATCCAGCCAGGCTTCTTCGAATTCGTTATTTGCCACCATCCCGTACCAATAGCCGTGGCCGAACTCGTGAATGGTCACCATCTCCGGCATTCGGAATCCTTCAGGGAGAAAACTGACGCCGGCTGAGGTGAAGAGTGTAGGATACTCCATCCCACCCGCTCCCAATGCCTTGATCGGGGGATCTACGAGCGTGATCGTTCGATATGGATAGGGTCCATAACTCTGGCTGTAAAACTCGATTCCGTTTTTAAGCGAATGCACATATCTTTCCTGAAGATTGATATGAGTCCGGTGGATAAGAAAGATCATTTCTGTATCGACAAAGGGGTCGTTCAGAGTGTATTGCTCATGATATTCGACAAAATCCGGGCAGGCTGTCCAGGCAAAATCATGGACATCTTCCTGATAATGCGTGTATGTTCTTGTTCCGTCAGCATTTGTGATCTCATCCGTTCTTACCCCGGTCGCTCCGACAACATATTCATTGGGCACGGTTATTTCCACTTCAAAGACGCCGAAGTCTGCAAAGAACTCGGAATTGGCGTGATACTGATGACAGTTCCACTTACCATCCTCCAAAACCCCGATCTTGGGGAACCATTGGGTGACCATAAAAAAATTATCATAGAAACCTGCCCTCCGAATCGCTCCTGGCAGCTTTGAATAAAACGCGATCTCTAGTGTGATTGTTTCTTTGGGCGGAACCGGTTCCGGGAGCAGCACCCTCATTACCGTCTGATCATCCTTGTTGTCATCATCCGGCTGGATGAACTCCATCATCAAGGTCAGATCGATCCCGTCCTTGATCCGGATCTTTTTCACATCGATGTAACCCCAATCATCTCTCTTGGGCTTGGATCCTTGCCCCGATCCGCCTCTATCCTTTCTGAATGTTGACCGATTGTTCTTGAATGCATTGAGATAGAGGTGAAACTGGAGTTCCGAGACCGGAACCTCTGAATCATTCAGCCAGGTGAGAATTTCCTCTCCTGAGACCGCTTTCTCTGCAGGGATGAGCTTCGCTTTAATGCGATAATCGACGATATGCTTGCTCAAAGCAGAAAAACTAAAAAAATTAAACACGAACAGACATATAAAGACCATCAAACTTATTTTTTTCATGAATCACTCCTGGGCTTATTTTGTCTATCCAATTTCATATGCCAGATATTAGACTTATCTTATTTTTTTATACGAAGGAATGCAACCTTTTGTTCCCACGGTATGCATCCTAACTGTAAGCCCTCCATGTTTTTTTGAACAAAAATATATGGATTATTCACGAGTTGAGGTCGCCGCAAAGGCGAGGCAGTGGCCCCTGAAGATGTAGTGGACTACCTCGAAGGGGCT
>JBHLRC010000247.1:0-3300 GCA_048882965.1 Candidatus Thorarchaeota archaeon | reverse complement strand
TTATAGAGACCGTCACTTAGTGCAACTGCCTTTGAGCTCTCACCAGTCATAGCTGGAATTATGGGTGTCTGACTGAATCCCGTGTCAAAGCCCATTTGCTGGAGCCCCTTTACGAAGTACTCTCTATTGTCCCAGAGAGTCTTGACATGTTCCTCCTCAGTTTCGAGGACGTCAATTGCTGCGATGCAAGCAGCTGCTGTGGCTGGTGGATGCGATGCACTGAGAAGCCAGGAACGGCTCTTGTTCAATGCATAATTCACCATGTCACGACTTCCGGACACATGGCCGCCCATAACTCCAAATGCCTTCGAGAACGTTCCCATTTCAAAATGAACGTCTTTGTGGGTCAGATTGAAGTGTGAGACAATTCCTCTGCCGCCTTTGCCCAAGACAGCTTCGCCGTGCGCATCATCGACATAAATCATTGCACCATGGGGCTTTGCAGCCTTGACAATACCATCGAGCGGTGCAATGTCGCCATCCATCGAAAAGACACCATCAGTGATGACTAGCATCTTCTCAGGTTTTTCTTTCTCAGCCTCGTCAAGTACTCTTTCTAGGTCTGCAACATCATTGTGTTTGTATACAAACCGCTTTGCCTTTGTCAGACGAACGCCATCTATGATGCTACCATGATTCAATTCATCTGAGATAATGGCATCCTCTTTATCGACGAGCTGGGGGATGAGTCCCTCATTTGTGGTGAAGCCGGCACTATAAGTGAGCGAAGCCTCAGCACCCTTGAAGTTAGCAAGTCTCCGTTCCAATTCTAGGTGCAAGTCCATAGTACCTGCTATAGCTCGAACTGAACCAGAGCCGACTCCGTGTGTCTTGATGGCTTCAAGAGCTGCTTCCTTTAACTTAGGGTGGTTACTCAAGTTGAGGTAGTTGTTGCTGCATAGCATGATTACCTCTTTACCATCAATCTTCGCCTTCGGAGTTGATGGTCCTTGAAGCTCTCTTATCTTCCAGTCAAAATTCTGTTCAACGAGCTTGTTATACTCGTCTCTCATCCAACCAATTGGATCTCTCTTCATTATCTTCACCGTACATCTGAATTGTACTCAAACACCCTCCGAATAGGGTATCTAAACCGTCCGCCGAATTTTCAACTATATATGACCTTCGTTCTACCTGTTTTTCAATGCTGATGTGAAGCGCACCGATTAGGACCAGTCAAAGCAGTATCTTAACCTTCAAGCTCAATATTGATGAACCTGATGAGGAACATTAATCGCAACTATCATTTCGCATGTTTGATGAATGTCCCTTCACGGTACTCACGAAATGCTTCATCAAGTTCTTCTCTACTGTTCATAACTATGGGTCCATACCATGCAATGGGCTCACCTATTGGCATTCCTGAAACAAGAAGGAATCTGAGTTGTTTATCTTCTGCTCTGACTACCACCTGATCTCCGTCATCAAAAAGAACAAGATGTTCAGACTTGATTAGATCTCTTTCCATCTCATCAAAGTAACCTTCGCCTTCAAACACATATGCAAAAACAGTATGTCCCCTTTTCACTGAGTGAGTAAATTTCTTTCCAGATGGTACTGTGACATCCATGTATTCGGGGTCAGTGACAATCTCAGTGACAGGCCCGCATGTGCCGTCAAGTTTCCCACAGATTATTCTCAGCTTGACACCGTTCTCTTTTTGCACCACAGGAATTTGAGAGTCCTTGATCTCTTGGTATCTTGGATGCATCATCTTGTTCGAGCTAGGAAGATTCGTCCATAACTGAAAACCCATCATCCTTCCTTCATATCCTTCAGGCATCTCTTGGTGGATGATGCCACTCCCAGCTGTCATCCATTGCACGTCGCCTGATGCAATTGTGCCGGCGTTTCCAAGACTGTCTTCGTGATTGACTTCTCCCTCTATCATGTAGGTTATTGTTTCAATACCTCTATGAGGATGCCACGGAAAGCCCTTTAGATAATCTTCTGGATTGTCTGACCCGAAATGGTCCAATAGCAGGAACGGATCCATAAGCTCAGTCTCATGATATCCGAAAACTCGTTTCAGTCGAACACCAGCTCCTTCTAAAGTTGGTTTAGCTCTCAGGATAGTTTTGATTTCTCGAATCTCTGTCACTGGGTATTTTCTCCATCAACCAATCAGATGTAATAGTTAAGAATTCACGATAGTAAATTTAAGTATTGTATCAGTGGCAATTACTCCTCTATCACTCTTGATAGAGATAGTAGACAGATGATTAGAGACCTCCTTGTTAAGCTGAATTGGGCTGGACAAGCAATATAGACCCTAGTTTTTTGCTACTTAGGAGAACGTGACCTTTCTACATTTTAGCAATCTCTTCAATAAAGTTGACTAATCTCTCAAGAACAGCCTCAGCAACTAGCTTCCCTTTCTCTTTTGTTGCCTTTGTGGAATATCCTACTACTCCTGAATCAGTGATTTCTTTCATTCTGTATGATGTCGAAACACGTGGCGGAGGTGCGAGCATATCCGGAATCACAAAGCCTGGAACGAGGGATTTCCCTGGTTCATCGACTCTTTTGTCCTCAAGTACTCTCTGACCTAGATACCAGGCTACTGAAGTTTCCATGTCACATGCATGGTATACAGGTGGTGTGACTATGTCTTTGATTCGATCAATCACCAGACTCCACCAGTTCGCGCAAAAGACCTTGGCATCGATATTGCCTTGCATATCATGTAGTGCATTTTGGATTGCAGTTTCGTTTCCTCCATGTCCATTGATTATAATGATCTTCTTGAATCCATGTTGAGCAAGCGAATGGCAGATATCAGCAATCATACTTGACAGCGTCAACTCACTCAGCGTGATTGTTCCGGGAAAATCCATATGATGTGGAGAGAATCCGAAGTTGATAGTTGGAGTCACAGTTACCTTGTGAGTATTCCAGATTCTCTCTGCAGCTCTGTGTGCAAACTGCGTTGCTATGAAGTAATCATTATTCACCGGCAGTGCAGGTCCATGTTGCTCTGTTGAGCCCAGCGGCACAAGAACGATGTCACACTCCTTGAGTCGGTTTTCAACCTCGGGCCATGTCATGTTTGCCAGTAGATAGTTTTTCTCCATGAATAGACCTCACTGTTTACTCTTAAACATGGGTGATAGATGAATGATCATCTGCCCCAAGAGATATGTCACACCAACCGCCTCAACTCCACTGAAACTAATTCCTTGAAGTATACTCAACCCCAAAATGTAATCTGATACGAAGAATAGGAGGAATCCTATGATTAGACAGAGGCTGAAAAGCTGGGGAAAATCATCGAAGTGCTTTGTTATGCTGAACAGGAGT
>JBHLRC010000246.1:0-3317 GCA_048882965.1 Candidatus Thorarchaeota archaeon | reverse complement strand
CTGCACTAGAGATTGGGAGTCCGTTCAATACATCTTCATAGTCAACTGATATGACGACGGCACTCTTCCAATATACAGAAACTGGATCTTCAACAGGAGAAAGAGAAGTGCTAATCGGAATCACTCTGAATTGAGGTATAACTGTAGCTTCAGCATAGACTCCCCAAGATATTGTCATCTCAAGTGAATAAATGCCCTCTTTAGTTAAACTCGTTGTACTCAGACTGACATTGTAGCGTCCATTGCCAAGTGCAGTGACACTTAGGTCAGATGGAGTATCACGGGAGATATAATACACAATTTGAGATTCAATATATGATGTATCTACACCATCAATACCAACTAGATGATCTAAGTCAGTATATGTAATCACGATATATAGTGAATCAGTGAATTGGACTGACGATGGTTGAGGAACATTGGCTTGAAGGGATGTTCTTACATAGTCAACTAGTCCACTTAGAGTAAACTGGGTCAGATTCTGATAATATGGAACACTTGAAGGATTCCATTGCACATCAACCTCAAAAATGAAGATACCAAATCCAGAGAGTAAGCCTGTGTAGACATCGATTGTCCAGACACCCCCAACTTCAATCATGTCATAATGTACAGTTTCAACAAGACCTGTTCCATTGGGAGAATTGAACAGAAGGATTGCACCAGTTACAGGGGCTCCAGTATCAAGGTCTGTTAATGTGATTGTAATTGTAAGGACATCGCCTTTAGGTGTTCGACCAATCTGGCTTGTATCAGAGGTCATATACCGACCAGTGATGGTAACTTTGACTGAGGTCACGTCATCTTTGTAATATGGAGCTGATGTGTCCACCCAATCCACTTCGATGTTCAGTGTCATTCCAGAAACAGGAGTACGACTTAGTGCAGTGGATGATATCGTGACTTCAAATGAGGAACTCACTTGAATGATACTGAATCCAGATAGAATCTCAGTGCCATTGTTCCAGTAGAGATGGATGTTAGCAAGAGTAATTGTAGTGATAGGAGCAGATGCGTCAGTATCAGTGTAGACAAATGTGAATGTGACATCATCAAGATACCTTGTCTGTGAAGGCGGAACTGTAACTTCAACATTGGTTTCTCTTTGACGAATTAGAACGTTTACATTCCGTGTTACATATTCGTGGTAGGGAGCACCAGTCCAATTCGCTTGAACCTCCAATATACTAATTCCAAGTCCGCCTAATGCAGTTGAGTCCAGTACAATTGTGTAGTAGCCAGGACTTCCCTCAGTCAATGTATAATGTGTGTCCTCAACAAGAGGAATGGAGTTATTCAGAATAGTAATTGTTGCACCACTAATTCCTGCGTCACTTCCATCATCATCGCTGTAGAATACTATGAAGGTAACGTCATCCAGATAGGGAGTTGTTTCAGGTTCAGTATCTAGTGCTAGAGAAGATTCTCTTATCCTGATTGTAAACGTTACATAGACCTGACTCTCGGTGTAGAATGGTTCTTGATCCGCATAGTTCATTTTTATCGTGAATGAATGCATTGTTCCAGGAGTCCAGGTTGCGTCCCAACTTGGATTCCAAGTTACGTTTAGAAGATAATTCTGTGTTGCAGCTCTCCATGTGTCTGTGAATGTTTGACCGGATGGTAGAATCTCAACTGTAACAGGATATCCATGTGCAAGGTCATTCGCTATTGCTTCGTCTGTGAAAATATCATAGTAACCCATGATAATGATGATATTCGAACCGAAAGGCACATCAGCTATTGGATCTGCTGCAACCAGGGTCCTTCTAGACTGAACTTCGAAGTTTCTTACCATACTTATGTCTGCATAATAAAATAAACCAGCAGAAATCTCAACCCTTAGTTGATAGACAGCAGGATCTGTGAAGTAAGTCGTATTCAAAGTCACCTCATAGATTCCAGGTGCAATCTCAATAACATCATATTCTGTTGGGTCGATCGAGAAAAGTCCGTTTTTCAGTCCAAGAATTGCTGAAGTGATTGGAGTATCGGCTCGCGTATCAATCCATGTGACGTTGAAGACGACTTGGTCACCATATTGTGTCGGTGCTGGAGTGAGATACTCTAAGTAGGTTTCTCGAGTGAGAACATTAATGTAGGTTATTCTTCCTGTCTTATTGGAGTAGAAGGGTGAACCTATCCAAGTCACATCAATGAGAATTGTTTTCAATCCCAAACTTCCAAACTGGTTTGTGTTAAATGAAATATTATACACACCAGCTACTTCGGTCATTGAGAATGAGATACTCAATGAAATTTCCTGTTTTGTGAGTCCGGTGATAAGGGAGCTTGATTCTACATCCTCAAATTCGATGAATAGTGTTGTATTCTCGTTATAGATTTCAGCTGATGGCGGCGTTATTGTGAGTAGTGTGTCCCGGGGCAAAACCCTGATTGAAATTGTGTCAGTCCGGTTGGTGTAATAAGGTGCAACACCCTTCGACCAGTTGACATAGACATTCATATAGATTAGACCAATTCGACTGAAGATGCCTGTATTGAACTGAATTGAGTAATTGCCATCCTGAGTGCCAGTATAATCATTAATCAAAACATCTGATGGATTGACAATCTGTCCCTGGAAATTGACATAGATGAAAACATCTCCTGATGAGTTACTGATTCCATTAATCGGATCGCTGAAGAAGAATGTATACGACATGTCCTCATTGTATGGAGTTGGTTCAGAACTGATAAGGAGTGTGAGAGCCGAAGCTTTTCCAATAACATTTGCAGTCGTGACAAATGATTTATCCTGATATATTGCTACAGCTCCGGTCCAGTCTGCATATACAGTAAAGGTTTGAATCCCGAGACCAAACTGGGAGGCGGGCACTTGAATAATGTAGAATCCATCATCACCATCATAGTTATAGCTTGAACTGACACTACCTGTTGAATTCTCAACCCAGAAGTCAACCAGTGCTGATTTGATACCTACTGCACTATCAAGGTCACCATAATAGACATAGATACTGAAGGTCCCAACAGTAGTTTGTGGGTCAATAGAGCTAACAATTCTGAAGTCGGTGCTATGAGTTCGAATTGTCACTGTGATTGAAAATTGTTCACTCTGATAGTTGTCTTTTGAAAATGTGAATGTATACACTTGATTCTGCGCAATTGTATCTGCATATGAGGTGTGGAATGTAATCATATATTCTTGAGTTCCTGAGAGATACTCTACTGAAAAGTTACCCCATGATGAAACAACCTGCGTATATGGAGATGTTAGATTCTCAATTGGGAGTAATCTATCAATATCAGTATAATCGACATAAAATACTGGTGAATTGCCTATTGGAATTACTAAG
>JBHLRC010000245.1:0-3371 GCA_048882965.1 Candidatus Thorarchaeota archaeon | reverse complement strand
GTAGCTATGGTCAAGCTTGTTTGAAGTTTTCTGCGCAGAAGGTCGTTTGCTGGAAAAGCAGCTTTACTCATTTCGACTCACCAGTCTACCGTCTTCTAAGCACAATGCCTGGTCTGCTAGTTGCAGTATTTCTGGATCATGAGTTGCAACGATAACGGTTTTTCCATTAGCCTTCAACATCCTAAGCATTTGCGTTATTTTTTGACCGTTTTTTGTATCCAAATTTCCAGTCGGTTCATCGGCGAGAACCAATTGAGGGTCATTCGCTAAGGCACGAGCAAACGCTACGCGCTGCTGTTCACCGCCGCTCAATTGGGCAGGAAAATGATTAGCCCTGTGCTGTAAACCCACTGTTTCCAGCAATTCTGTGACTTGCTTTTCTATTTCCGCTTCGGGTTTTCTGCTCCATTCCATTGGAAACGCGACGTTTTCCGCTAGCGTCAAAGTTGAAACAAGATTGTAAAATTGAAAAACGAAGCCAACATTATCGCATCGAAATTCCGCCAAAAAATCCTCGTCTTGAACCACTAAGTCTTGTCCTAAAACAATTACTTCTCCGCTTGTGGGCCTGTCAATTCCGCTTATAATGTTGAGCAGAGTGGTTTTTCCAGAACCAGAAGTACCGCAAATGGCAATGAAGTTGCCTCTTGCGATGTTTAGGTTTACGTCCTTTAGAACTTCAACTTCCGTTTCGCCCAGCTGATACGCTTTGTATAATGAATGCACATAAACTACAGAGTCATTCGGTGCCGTCGTCATGATAGAAAATATGTTGGAATTTATAATATGCTTTTAGGTACGATTCTTTACCGCTACCTGAAAACAAGAATTGCATTCAGTAGCTTTTATAGAGTGAGATTTCCCCTATCACGTTTAAGGATTCTAACCTTGTCGGGAAGCTTGTCCTTTTTCCAGTCATCCCAGCTGATCTCTTTGAAAAGCCACTTTTTACCTAGGTGCGCTGCGACCACCGCGTGCTTATGCTCAGTGTCTCCAGGCATGAGTTCATTGAGGAACCTGAAGAGTTTGTCAATCTGTTGCTTGGGGAAATAAGCGTAGTAGCTGGCGTTTTTTACTTCAAAAGCATAGCTATGTGCACCTTTTCTAGCCATAATGTCTGGTAGCGGACTCAGGCTTGGGTTGCTGACGGGGATGCGCACGGCGTTGTAGCCGTTTTTCTGCAGGCGCTTCACGAGTACGGTTTCGCTGTAGAAGCCTCGCTTGCGCCATCGGCGAAGTTTAATTCTGTCGATTTCTTTGACCACTGGCTTTCCCTCAGCAAAAACTGTGTAGTTTAAAATAGCGCGGAAAATATAAAAAATATTCCACATGGGCTTAACAGTGGAGGATTCGTTGATGCTTTTGTATCCGTTTTTGCGCACTAAATTTGTCTGAAGCACTCTGGTGAAAGTAATGATTACATGTAATACGTACACAACTAAGATCACGAGCAAAGAAATCTTTATCATGTATAGAGCAGAAATGATGACGGTTTAGCCTACACTGGGGAGTGCAAAAGTGTGCTCCCACGCAAAACAAGCTGGAAAAAGCCTCCGTTCTGCAACATTGCTACCCAGAATTTGACCTTGGTGAAGAAAGACAACGAGCATCCTGGGCAACATCGTATACAAAAGCATCAACAGAACTCACTTCTAACAGGCTTACACTGTTTCTGTCTGTTCAAAACTCGTTATACATATTCACTGATGCACGCTACAGCCCAATAAATAACAGGTCATAAGTTGCAGCTAAGGGCATTTGACAAGAGAGAAAACTAAACGCCATGGTAATCAGCAAAAACTTGGTAGCCTAAGTCAGTAAAGAGTTTTTTGAAACAGCCAGTGTCAGCAAAGACTAGAAAGCGGTTGGGAACCAGGCAATCACTCGAAGCAGACTCGAAGAAGCACCGTCGCAGTTTCGCATGGAGATTTTCGACGGTCTTTATATGAGGTCACGATAATCTCCATGGGTAAGCTTCAGAGTGGAGGTGAAAACGCTTAGAACGGGGCTTGTTAGCTGTTTAAAGCTTTTTTTGGGTGTTTTGTTTTTTGTTCTGTTGGTAAAAAATAGCGGGTTTTTTTGTGTGTGTTAGTTCGATTATTTACAAGCCATTAGGTTCCTTTTTGCTTTAAAATAACCATTGAAATGGGCTGTTTTTTTGAAATAAACCGTACGGAAAACCGTAAATAAATCGGTTTTCTGAGGCGATTGACGTACAGTTTTTTGAATATTGTGGATTTTGAAATAAGCTCTTTAATTGATTTGAACGCAGAAAATATTGGAACGTGTGGAGGAGAAGGCGTGTCTTTTGATCATTTCGGAGAAGGCGTAGAGATATTAACGCGAAGGGTGCAGGAGCGAACTGTAAAGGTACGATGGAACTGGGGAAAATTCAAAACCACAGATGGCTTCCCAGTTGATGAAAACATGATAAACTGGGTCATAGGCCAAGACCAAGCGTTAAACGAAGGCTTCCTGTGCTTAGACGAGTGGGTTCACAAACTCAAGCACTTAGAGCAGACACAGTGGTACGCGAGCTGGAGCAAAGTCGACGAACCCAAACCATCCGCCAAAACAGTGATCAGTCCTGGACCTTACCTGCTGCTCCTAGGCGATCCTGGAACAGGTAAGTCACTCCTAGGAAGAGCCTTGTCCGAAAAACTCACGCAAGTTTACAAAGAGAATGGCATAAAACTCTTTGACGTTTTATCGTGGAAAAACCCTGTCCTACCCAGCCAGCCACGTATATCCATTCATAAAGTTGGTGAAGGAAAAAAAGTGCTGCAGAAAGAGCAGCGTAAAGAGCTTAAACACAAGTTTGCCACAAAAGTAGGCCTTAGGGCGATACAGGTTCTAATGCTTACGTTAGGCTTGTTCTTATTGTCGTTAGGTCTTTATTTCATGTTCGATGCGTGGCAAGCATGGAACGCCAACGGCGTATCTATAGGCGGCACATCTTGGCAGGAACTGTACAGCTACAATTTTTCAGCTTACTTCGTTGACCGATTCATAAACCTCGTGCCTATTACATTTATCCCAGGAGGCAGTCTAATTTTCTTCAGCGTCTTCATCTGGTGGTTTTCACGTATGGGCGGACTCACCAATCTTCGCGGTGTCGGAGGCGCTCAGCAATCAGATGTGCCAAAACTCATCGTAGACAACGGTTCGGGAACCGCTCCGTTCGTGGATGCCACGGGACACCGGAGCGCGCAGCTCTTCGGATCCGTAGCTTGGGATCCGTTTCAAACAGGCGGGATGGGCACACCAGAACACCAGCGGGTTACTGCTGGCGATGTTCATGTGGCATCTTTAGGTATACTGTACATAGATGAGATTAAGAACTTGGACCCGGAAGTGGCGGTTACTCTATT
>JBHLRC010000244.1:0-3373 GCA_048882965.1 Candidatus Thorarchaeota archaeon | reverse complement strand
TGTGGTGCTCCAATACTTGCTATAGATGAAAAAGTGGCAAGTAAGGTAGGCATGGATAAGATAAGAAGCATTAGGGATGCTGGTGCAGCTGGCATTGTCACCGCTTGTTCATATTGTGACATCCAGCTCTCACAGGTACAATTTGGGGGTAGGTTGGAGAAGTCAAGAATTCCTGTGATGACATTACCACAGTTTCTTGGTCCTGCGATGGGTATACTCGATAATGATCTCGGCATGTACCTGAATCGAACAAGTCCTAGTCAAATACTTGGATCATTAACAGGTGTGAGGTTATAATGGAACAAACGGATAAACGAGGATACAGAGGCGATTTCCCTGTTCGTGATAAAGACGTACAGGCGAGCTTCAAGTATGATGTAGCAGACATGGTAGGTGGCGAAGGTCTCCTCCGGTGTCTGAAGTGTGGTGCCTGTAGCGGTGGGTGCCCCGTTGGTTCAGTGATAGACTATAGACCTAGGAAAGTACTAGGTAATGTTCTACTTGGACTGAGGGATGAGGTACTCTCAAGCGATCAGATATGGCTCTGCGCTGCATGTTTTACCTGTGAGGAACGATGTGTCCAACAGGTAAACTTCACAGATGTTGTCACTGTTCTTCGGAATATGGCTAGCAGGGAAGGAAATGCAGCACCCGGCTATGTTAAGATGGCTGAGATGGTACGGGCGAATGGTAGGGTGAGTGCAAGAACGGGGCTTGTTGACAAGATGCGTGAAAAGCTTGGACTACCTCCGTTACAAGATCCAGATGTTGACCAGCTCCAAGGAATCATGAAAGCCGCTGGACTTGATGATGTCCTCGCAGCCAACAAGAAGAAGGAGGTTGAGTCTGAATGAAGAAGGCACTAGCTTGGGGATGCTTGGTCCCAGCCCGACGATCTCTGATTGGGTATGAAGCTGCTACCCGGAAGGTCCTTCAGCATCTGAATATCGAGACTATTGATATCCCAAATGAAACCTGTTGTGCTCCTTTCTGGATGCAGTCACTTGACCTTACTACATCAATCGCTATGGCAGCCAGAAATCTTGCAAAAGCTGAAGAGATGGGACTTGACCTTTTGACACCCTGTAGTGGCTGCTTCCACTCATACAAACGAGTTAACCATGTGCTTGAGACCTATCCAGACATGCGCGAAAAAGTTGACGACATTCTGAAAAGCGTAGGTCTGAAGTATGAAGGAACGGTTGAAGCCAGGCATATTGTGGATTTCTTGTATACGGATATTGGCGCGGATGAACTTCAACGAAGGTCGACAAGAGACCTAAGCGGAATATCGATAGGTCTCAGATACGGATGTCATATGCTTAAACCTCACGAGCTATTGAACATCGAGTATTCTGAGAGACCTACCTTCGCAGATGAGCTCATTGAACAATTTGGTGTGAATAGTGTCCAATATGCTGGTCGTCACAGATGTTGTGGAGGGTTACTCAGAGGAGTTGAAGATGATGTTGCAGACAGAATCCTCCATGAGCGGCTTGTGGATGCAAATGAAGCTGGAGTGGACGGAATTGTTACCGTTTGTTCGCTGTGCCACTTGCAGCATGACATGGGTCAAAGAAGTATCAAGCGTAAATTTGGAATGGATGACATAGACTTACCCGTTCTACACTTCCCACAAATACTTGCCCTCGGTTTCGGATACTCTCCTGAGGAGCTGGGACTTGATTATCACACCGTAAAGACGGACAAACTCGTTGCTAAAATTATGGGAGGTGGTCATCGATGAGTGATGCAGACATTCGGATTGGTGTGTTTGTTTGTAACTGCGGGTTGAATATAGCAGGTACGGTGAACTGCGAATCAGTCGCAAAGTATGCAGCGACACTTCCTGATGTTGCATATGCTGTGGACCTTCTATTCGCATGCTCAGATGATGGTCAGGATAAAATCAAGAAAGCAATCAAAGAACACAGCCTCAATCGTGTTGTAGTTGCATCATGCACTCCAAGGACACATGAGCCTGTGTTTAGGGCTTGCGTTGAAGAGGCTGGGTTGAATAGATACCTCTATGATCAGGTGAACATTCGTGAGCATGTTAGCTGGGTTCACATGGATGACCATGACTTAGCTTCTTTGAAGGCTCAAGAACTCATAGCGATGGCAGTCGAACGTGTAAAGTATCTGGAACCCCTTGAGAGAAAGGCTGTAGATGTTATTCAGAGTGCTGCCGTGATTGGCGGTGGAGTTGCAGGAATATCTGCAGCACTTGATCTCGCCAATGCTGGTTTTGAAACTCATCTTATTGAGAGTAGACCAACCATTGGAGGTCAGATGGCTCTCCTTGACAAGGTGTTTCCACAGAATGACTGTGCAATTTGTATACTTGGTCCTATTATGTCAAAGGTTGGACAGCATCCTAAGATCAATCTCATGACGTATAGCGAGTTAGACGAAGTCGAGGGTTATGTTGGCAATTTCAGGCTGAAGGTCAGGAAGAAGTCTCCTTTCATTGACTGGGACAAATGCAATGGCTGTGGGGACTGTGCAGGTGTCTGTCCAGTCAGTGTCACAAGTGAGTATGAATTTGGTCTTGACACAAGAAAAGCTGCATATAGACCATTTCCACAGGCTGTGCCTAACAAGTATACGATTGACAAGAGGGGAACTTCACCATGCAGGATTGCTTGTCCAGCTCATGTTAACGTTCAAGCTTTTATTACTCTATTAAAGGAAGAACGATTTGATGAGGCTCTTGAGATCTATCGCAAGAACTCACCATTTGCTGGTACTCTAGGTAGAGTCTGCACGAATCCTTGTCAGATAGATTGCGAACGAGGAAAATACGATGAGGCAGTGAGTATAAGGAATCTCCACAGGTTTCTTGCTGACTACGAGCGTGATCATGGAGAGATTAAGGTTGAACCTGTGGAACCAGACAAGAAGAAGAAAAAGAAATCCGTTGCAATCATAGGTGCGGGCCCCGCAGGTTTGGCATGTGCTTATGACTTGGTCCGGAAAGGTTATCCTGTAACTGTCTTCGAGGCGCGAAAAGAAGCAGGAGGTCTCCTCCGTTGGGGCATACCCGAATACAGACTCCCTCGTGACGTGTTACGTGATGAAGTAGGCATCCTCGAAAAGTTGGGAGTCGATCTGCAAACCGGGACGAAGGTTGAGTCCATAAAGGAGCTCAAAGCTCAGGGCTTCAAAGCCGCTTTCATCGCTACAGGTGCTCCTGGAAGTCGCAAAATGAAGATTGAGGGCGAGAATGCAAAGGGTGTTTATCATGCACTCTCTTTCCTTGATCGAGTCAATAGCGGAAAGACCGTAACCATTGGCAAGAACGTAGCCATAATCGGTGGTGGTAATGCTGCAATAGATTCTGCACGAACTGCTACACGACTTGGAGCAAAAA
>JBHLRC010000243.1:0-3399 GCA_048882965.1 Candidatus Thorarchaeota archaeon | reverse complement strand
CACATAGATGTGTCCCGAGCAACTCGTCTGACCCTGTTGAGGAACGAGAACTCAGGTGGTGTGATAAGACGAACATTAGCTCCAAACGCAAGGGCGGCTATCGAGAGGCTATGTGCGGGTGCCGGATTCACAAAAGAAGTCCCGAACCCCCAGGTAACGACGATCTGTTTTCCTGAAACTCCACCCATTCGTGTCTCAAGACCCAATAGTGCTGTCAGTGCGTCTTGCCATGCATAGACATCATCATGTAGACTGACTAATGGCACATTGGAAACCTCTGCAAACTGGTCAGTCAGGATTCTACCTTCTCCGAACGTTTCTGAACTTGAGAATGCTGTCAACAAGAGGTCAACAGCCTCACTGGACAATCTGACAGAGTCTAACATAGCATCAGTAGACATGCTCTCAACATTAGCCCACCCTAAGTCTATGATGTCGTGATTTAGACGAGCCGCCACAATATCAGTCACTTTTGTCTCCATTGGTGATTCCCCATGGAGGATACGACCAGTGACCTGGATATTTTGCAGAGCCTGTTGAACTGAGGAAAACCCAGCTGACTCAATTTCCTTTGCTCTCTGGAGGATATTGTGAAGCATCGTTTTACTGGGGAGTACATCATTCTGCGGAATCATCGCTACAGGGGGGAGTATGACAGTGACTCATAATATGTTTCCTACAGGACAGTTTCTGGGTAAACCATATCAAGGAGAGATGATTCCTGACAACTGGAGTGCTGAACATCATGCCAGTAAGTCCAATCGATTATGGAAGATACGGCCATCAAGAGATGAAGGCAATCTTTGAGGAAGAACACAGGCATTCTCTCTGGCTTCAAGTTGAAGCCGCTGTAGCCAAGTTTCAAGCCAAGAGAGGGCTCATTCCGAAAGAAGCAGCTGATGATATTGTAGAAACAGCAAGACCAGAAGTAGTCACGCTGGAAAGGACATTGGAGATAGAGAGTAAGACCAAGCATGATGTGGTTGCACTCTTTGAGGCCATTGCTGAGCAATGTCAGGGTCTTGGTGCAAGATGGGTCCATTATGGACTGACAAGTAGTGATATCAAGGATACGGCACTCGGTCTCCAGCTAAAAGGGGCATTCGAGATTCTCTTAGTGCAACTCGCCATATTAGGTGAAACTCTCAGTAGGCTGGCAAAGGAAACTGAGAACCTAATAGCTGTTGGACGTTCACACGGGCAACATGCAGTGCCTATCACATATGGTCTCAGGTTTGCAGTCTGGCTTGATGAGATAAGACGCCATAGGTTACGACTGCAGGCTGCACGACATAGGACAGTCGTTGGAAAGATATCAGGTGCAACAGGGAGTCACGCGGCACTAGGACCAGATGGAATCGAGATACAGAGATTGGTCTTGACTGAACTTGGACTGGGAATCCCAATCGCATCGACTCAGATTGTTCAGCGAGACCGTTTAGCCGAAACAATAGCAGCTTTAGCCAATTTGGCATCCAGCATAGAGAAGATTGCCACAGACCTAAGAAATCTCCAACGTTCTGAGATTGCAGAGACCTTCGAGCCATTTGCCAGAGGCGAACAGGTTGGATCTTCTTCAATGCCACATAAGAGAAATCCGGTGACCACTGAGAAAATCTCGGGAATTGCAAGAATTGTACGGTCCCTTGTGGCACCAGCTCTGGAGAATGTTGTTAGCTGGGAGGAGCGTGACATTTCGCATTCGTCCGCTGAACGGTTTGTCATCCCACAGGCGTTCATTCTGACGGATTATATTGTGAGAGAGACCACCCGAGTCCTCGATGGACTCACAATAGACAAGAAGGCAGTGGAATACAACCTTAATCTGTCAAATGAGTCGATAATGAGTGAACTGATTGTGACCGTTCTCACCAAGATGGGTTTTGAGCGTCCAAAAGCTCATGAGAAATTACGAGCACACAGTCAGGTTGCAAGTCAGAGTGGCAGGGGGCTCTTTGATGTTGTAAAGACAGATCCTGACTTCTCAGAGATCTTGGATGAGGGTGATCTCGAGGTGGAGAGCTATTTTGAGAGTATTAGAGAGGTTTCGAGGAAAGTGGTGGCGGAGGCCATCTCTGAGAATAGGAAGGTAGTTCCTGAGTAGACAAGATGATATGATGGAATGACAGGAAAAGGAGTAGTGAAAAACGTTGAAGAATCTATTAGTCACTCTAACGGTCGCTGAAAGTAAGAGACTCATCGCAAAGGGTCTACTTGCCACTGAAGTAGTTCAGAATGCCCTGAAGAATGGATACCTGTGTATAACCCTAGGTACAACCTCGAGCTATCTTGTTGAGGAAATCCTTGGAGAGTATGATAAAACACGGCATATAGCAGGCATAATTGTGCCAAAGGGCTTAGCAGTGACTGAGGGCAAGAGTCGAGCTTTCGACGCTATTTTTCACAAAGGAGAATATTTGGAGAATAAGAAAGTGGTTGATGTAATCAACAAGTTAGATTCCAATGATGTCATCATCAAGTCCGCTAATGCTCTTGATGAGGATTACATCCCAATAGTTTTGCTCGCCAGTACAACGGGCGGAACAGTCGGTACATTTCTCGGTGCTTCTGCTGCAAAGAACATCAAAGTCATCTCACCCGTTGGACTGGAGAAATGCATACCAGTGTCTTATGAGGAGTTCTGCGGTCAATTTGGAATGGATGACTGGGATTATACAATAGGAACACCTGTTGGAGCCATTGCACTCACCCAAGCAATTGCCTTCACAGAGATTGATGCTATTGAAACGCTTTTTGGGGCCACTGCCATCCCGATAGCTGCAGGAGGGGTCAATGGCGCAGAAGGTTCAATAAGCCTCTTCATTGAGGGAGGAGACCAAGAAATAGCTCAAGCGTATGAGTTCTTCGTGGACCTTAAGGGAGAACCTTCATTCCCAAAAGTCGAACACGTGAAGTGATAGTGGAGCCATAGATAATGCAGAAGGAAGTCGTAATCCGAACTGAGGACTTAACAAAAATCTTCGAACGCGGCAAGAAACATGAAGTGACAGCACTCGACAAGGTGAGTCTTGAGATTCGACGTGGTGAGGTCTTTGGTCTCCTCGGACCCAACGGAGCGGGAAAGACCACCCTCATTCGCATCCTAGTTGGACTGCTCTCTCCCACAATGGGGAAGGCAGAGGTCCTGAGCAAAAACGTTGTTGGGGATATCGATTACATCAGAGAGCGGGTCGCATTACTTCCACAGGAAGCAGGTATCTATGAACGTCTCACTGCGAGAGAGAATCTAGTGTACTATGGAGGTATGTATGGAATCCCAGAGGACATACTGAATGAACGGGCCGATAACTTGCTGGACATTGTGGGTCTTCGAGAGAAAGAGAACTATCAGGTGAAGGGATTCAGTGGGGGAATGAAACGCAAGGTCCTCGTTGCACG
>JBHLRC010000242.1:0-3401 GCA_048882965.1 Candidatus Thorarchaeota archaeon | reverse complement strand
AGTTGGCTGCAGAATTAATAATCATAATATTCGTGGTCACTTACATTGCCATATCCTCAGAGAAGGTAAATAGGACTGCAACAGCATTACTAGGGATGGGGGCCGCAGGGATTGTGTTATGGGCCACTGGTCAAGGTACATTCTCTCTCATTGTGGATCATATTGAGTGGCCAACCATCTTGTTTGTCACTTCGATGTTCATCATTGTCACAATTGCGGCGTCATCAGGAATGTTTCAGTTCTTAGCTTTGACACTCACAAGACCAACACAAGGTCAGACAAAGCATCTTTTCGTTTCATTGCTTGCATTTGTCTTTGTAATCTCATTGTTCTTTGATACTACATCAACCATGCTTATTATGGGACCACTTACAATTGAACTTTGTAAAGCACTTGACATTGACTTCAGACCGTTTTTAATTTCTGAGGCAGTCACATGCAATTTTGCCTCAATCTCATCAATTGTTGGGGCTGTACCGAACTTGCTTATTGCTGATAAAGCAAACGTAGATCCAGGATTCTTGTTCGGCGCTCTACTTCCACTATCAATCATTCTGTTTATCGTTTCAGTCCCACTTTTCCTTCGTGTTTTCGAGGATCAACTCCAACCAACAGAGGAGGATCTAGTTTCTCAAATGTTGCTAATCAATCCACAGTACATGATTCGTTCGAAGACTGACTTCTACCTTTCAATACTTGCGATGATTATACTTGTTCTCGGTTTCACACTTGGCCCAGGATTAAATCCACCACTTCAACCAGCTCTAATTGCTATCACTATCGCTTCAGCACTTCTGATACTTGCCAGGGAATGGGTTGACGAGATTCTGAAGCGTGTGAATTGGGGTACAATCTTCTTTTTGATCGGACTCTTTGGACTTATTGCAGCACTTGACATAACGGGAGTAATTGACGCGCTTGGAATTGGAATTGGATCTCTAATTGGAGGCAATGTCATACTTGGTATAGTCTTCATGACATGGGTCCCCGCCCTCCTGTCAGCCGTAATTGATAACATCCCCGTGTCAGCGGTCTTGGCTCCGATTGCATTACAATTTGCTCCAGTTAGTCCCATATTACCTATAGCTCTGATTTTTGCAGTCAATGTTGGAGGGTTTATTCTCCCAATTGGGTCTCCTGCAAACATCTTGGCACTGGTATTCGCAGAAAAAGAAAGAAGACCAATCTTAATGAAGGACTTTGCTAAGGTTGCTACTCCTCTAGGCTTACTCATGATAGCAATTGGCACTGGGTGGTTGCTTTTATTGGGTTTGATAATATAGAATGAAGTGGCGCCCGCCCCCGTTATCGGGCCGCCGGGAGGACGACACCGCGGAAACAGAACGCCAAATTACTTACGTTTTGATTGCTAAAATAGGTTTAGATACTGCCAGCTGAAAATCTGATGCAGTATATCCTCACCTTTATACGTTGCAACAAGAGGAAAAAGGTACTCTGGTATCTAGAGGAAGAGAACTATGCCAAAGAGAGCCCGGTGTCCTCATTGTGATCGTTTGTTTAACCGGGAAGTTCTTGATGCACATATACAGAGATGTAGGATGCGAACACGGACAGCTGAGAGAAAACGACCTCTTTCCAAAAAGCGAAAGGTCATTGTTGATGGGAATAATGTTGCATATAGTCTGTCACCGTACGGTAAACCAAAAGCACGGAATCTCTCTCTAGCTTATCATAGCTTGACTAGTGCAGGTTTTGATCCTATTTTCGTCATTTCTGCGGCTTTAATCCATAAGATTGACAATCCTGAAACACTCGATGCATTCATAATGAGTGCTAAAGTTGAGAAAGCTCCTAGAGGGACTAATGATGATTTTAGAATAATCCAGTTAGCTAAAAAGCTCAACGGAGAGATTGTTTCTAATGACCGGTTCCTCGATTGGATAGAGAGGTATCCTTGGATTACATCTCGACTTCGTAGATATCGGATGACACCTGCGGGATTAATCCTAGTAGAGTGAATGAATGAACAGTCAGACACAACACCGGGTTGTGTTCTAATCTACAGGATTTGTTAATTTGTGGGCTAAATCCGAAGGAGGCAGCAAGGATTTCAATCGTATCATCGTTGATTAAACCATAGTGTTCTTCGAAACGATTAAAATCAATCAAGATTTGGCTTCTCTTACCCTTCTGTACCAGTAATGAAGGTGACAGATGATGCAAGCTAGCAAACTGAGAGAAATGTACTTGAAATATTTCAAAGAGAGGGGACATTCTATCATAGCCTCAGCATCATTATTCCCAGTGGATGATCCTACAGTCTTGTTCACTTCTGCGGGGATGCAGCCATTAGTCCCGTATCTATTAGGACAACCTCATCCTGAGGGAAAACGCTTGACGAATGTCCAAAAATGCATTCGTACAACTGATATTGAGGGGGTTGGTGATACCACTCATCTCACTTTCTTTGAGATGCTCGGAAACTGGAGTTTGGGGGACTATTGGAAGAAGGAAGCAATCACTTGGAGCTATGAATTTCTGACTTCAAAGGAGTATCTTGGTTTCGACCCAGAGAAACTATCAGTGACAGTCTTTGCTGGAGATGAGGACTCTCCGAGAGATGACGAGGCTGCAGATGCTTGGCGGAATGTTGGAATCCCAAATGAGCGAATCTACTTCCTCAGTAAAGAGGACAATTGGTGGATTGTCGGAAATACAGGCCCGTGTGGTCCATGTACTGAGATGTTCATCGAAGTAGATGAAATTCCAAAATGTGGTCCAGATTGTAGACCAGGGTGCGATTGTGGTCATTTCGTTGAAGTGTGGAATGATGTATTTATCCAATTTGACCGTAAAGCAGATGGAACATATCAGCCACTGGATATGAATAGTATTGACACCGGGATGGGTGTTGAAAGGACCTTAGCAATGATTCAAGGTGTTCCCACTGTATTCGACACTGAATTTTTCATACCTCTAATCAATCGTGTCAAGGAGCTTGCAAACAAACAGGAATTCACAGAGGATGATGAAAGATTAATTCGGATAATTGTTGACCATGTCAGATCAGCTGTTATGATTATGGCAGATGATAGGAAAATTGGCCCCTCCAATGTTGAACAGGGATACATTATACGAAGATTACTGAGAAAGGCAATTCATAGTGCTGACAGACTTGGAATAGGAAAGGGATTCATGAACTCCCTCGCTGATATCGTGATTGATATGTTTAAGGACATCTATAAAGAGGTTCAGCGCAATAGAGCGTTTGTAATGGAAAGCCTTACTGCAGAGGAGGCTAAGTTCAGAAAGACACTTCGTAAAGCTGTGCGAAGATTCGAGAGAATCTACAATGAAAAAGGGACCATTACTGGAGGGGATGCTTTCCTCCTTTTCACTAGTTTTGGATTACCACTTGAAATGACACGAGAATTAGCAGA
>JBHLRC010000241.1:0-3418 GCA_048882965.1 Candidatus Thorarchaeota archaeon | reverse complement strand
TTCTTCGTCGACTCTTTCAGCAATCCAGCGAAGTATCTGGACTGTACTGGATATAGTTCGATGAGGACTGCCGGAAAGTGCAAGTAATCGTTTCATTTATTACACCTTTACCTGAATAGCCTCAATATTAGAATAAGTAGCTGCGCTGAAAGCAATTGGAGCATAGTCAAATCGATACGAAAAACTTCGGAGTAATCAGAGTAAATACTGGTGTTTGATGTGGAAGTTACTGACCTTCTCTTTGAGATCTCTAGTGAGGAGAGGCTGAGAATCCTTCATTTATTGGATGATGAGCCCAAGAAACTCTCAGATATAGCTAGGATTCTTGATATAACGACATCCGAGACCTCACGTCACCTAAGCAGACTGGGTGACAAGGGGGCTATTGAAAAGAACAATAACGGAGAATACTGTCTTAATGGATATGGAAAGCTTCTCATTCAGATGACATCATACTTTGAATTCCTCGTCGATAAGAAAGAGTATATCCAGACTCACGATCTATCAGTATTGCCATCCCGGTTTATCACACAGCTTGGTGACCTGAAGGACTCAATGGTCATCAATGGAGTCTATCAGGTGATGGATTTGCAGATGACCACTGTGAAGGAGTCAAATAAGAGAATATGGATCTTGTCACCTGAATCCTATAGGGAGATTGGTCCGGTTTTTCGCGAGAAGATTGCGAGTGGTGTGGATGTCCGGATTATTTTGGACGAGAAAGCAGTAGAGACTGATGAGTTGGCTGACATGCCACGTAAACAGTACAGAATACTGTCAAATGTACCAGTACTTATTGGTGTGTTTGATGGCGGGGGAGGAGTCTGTTTTCCTGATAAAAGTGGAAAGGTTGACCTCTCAGTAATGATATCTGGAATAAGTGAAGAGTTCATTAGTTGGATCAGTGAGGTCTTTCAATACTACTGGAACATGACAGTATATTTGGCTGAATGACTCGCATGAAATCGAGAGAAGGATGTCCTTTCTCCTTATCTTCCATTGGAGCTAACTGGGGGTTCATGATAATCTATAAAGACATGAGTGCTCCCATTTTGGATGAATGACGAATGAGCGTGTCTGATTGGAGAAATACTAAACGACTTCTCTGGTGGTTGATTGCTGGTACAAGAGGTGGAGTGAACCGTGCCAGAATCATAAACACATTACACAAGAGACCGTATAATGCCAATCAGCTCGCAGAACTATTGAACCTCGATTATAAGACTGTCAGACATCATCTTGACTTCTTGATGAAACACGAGGTCATTATACAGCAAGGAGAGGGATATGGTTCTGTCTTCTTTTTGTCCAGTGAGATTGAAGAGAACTTCGATAACTTCCGAGAGATTTGGGAACAAATTGGGAAAAGTGGTATAGGTGAAGATATTGACACAGAATGATGAGATGAATAACAGAAAAGCAACGGTGATTCTACCAGTTGTAGTGATAGCCATAGTAGTTGCAACCATAGGTCTGGTGCTTGCGTCACTGATACTTCCACCACCTGAAACAGCTCCACCACCGATTCCACAACCAGATCGTGTTCTCATGGACATCTTCCTAAAGGTCAAGACAATGATATCTTTGGTGAACATAGTCCTCATCCTTGCATTGACACTGATTTACACTGAGATCTATCGTCAAGTGAAGTCCCGATTCACATTGGGACTCATTGTTGTCATGCTAGTCCTACTGATGTATGCACTCACCTCAAATCCCCTCATTCAGATTCTGTTCGGGTACCATGCTCAAGGTCTTGGCCCCTTTGCAATGATTCCAGACATCTTCACAACTTTCGCTCTTGGTCTCCTACTATACATCAGTCTCGACTAGTACGAATCTGGAGAGATTTGGGTGTAAACCGGAGAGATTTCGGTAAACCACTATATACTCTTCTAACAGACTTTTGCCTGCAATGACGGCTGAAGAACAATCAATGGACAATTATTCAAGTTCAGAGAATCTGCTGAGCAAAGCCAACATCAAGGCATATCTGTTCACATTGTTTGGATTTGCCGCAATCATTGCTCTCTACTATCTCCTCGCGGGTCCAGCTGCTGGAACCCAACCTCTTGGAGGGCAACCTGTAGGCAACCGACCTCCAAGAGGTTTACCCATAGGAGGGCTGCCTGGTCCGTCACCCATAGCTGGAGGAGGTCTGATGACAATGGGTACTTGGCCGCTTTGGGGAGACATTGTACTTCCATCTCTTCTTGAGTTGGTGATTGGTATTGGGATTCTTGTTGCCTTCGGATTGGCGATTGGATACGTATACAGAAAGGGAGGCGCACGTCCAAGCATCTACCTGATAGTTATCGTTGGAATTCTCTTGATCATTGCCACTAATCTGATCCATGGTTGGCAAACTGGCATTGAACAGACAATTGGAGCGGCAAGCGAGATATTTACAGATGCTCTCAACATTAATTCCTTCTTAGATTTCATTGGGAATTTTAACGCCCTTCAACCAACACTATCACTTCACGCTCAGACTCAACCACCAGGAGCAGTCCTGGCAATTTACTTCCTCTACCTAATTCTTGGCGATCCCAGTTTAATGGCCATTGGTCTTTCAATCATATCAGGTCTTGGGTCAGCCTTCTTTCTCCGAGGAATTGTGAAGAGGCTTTTTGATGAAGACTCTGCGCGATACGCAGTATTCCTGTATCTTATACTTCCAGCAGTACAGGTCTATTATCTTGCCAATATCTACGCCCTTGTTGCTACATTGGTTCTGGGAGTCCTCTACTTCTATCTCTACCCAGATAGGAGAATTTCGGCTGTTGGGACTGTAGTGAGTCTGTTCCTTCTGACATTTATCACATTCCTCTCAGCCTTCATGATATTATTTCTTTTCATTTATGAGATGTTAAACGCCAATTCTGAGACCAAAGCAAGTAGCAATATCCAGAGGTTGAGAGCGATGATTCAGAGTATCAAATATCCTCTCTTCCTATCTCTGCTTGTAGTAGCGGTCTATGGATTACTATATGTGGCACTTGGATTCAATTATCTCAATGCGTTCTTCTACGCAAGTTATTTGGAGAATCCGAGTGGATTTATGCTTCTAGCAAATCCTGCACAATATATTTCAACCAGAGTCCAGAACGTGATGGACATTGTGATCTTTTTTGGACCAGTCCTCTCGGTACTTGCATTCAAAGGACTTGGAATGCTTCGAGAAAATGCTGCTGAGAACCTTGACTCTTCAAAGAAGTACAACTTGGTCCTCGCGGCTTTAATTGCCCTAAGTCTTCTCTTCCTTGCAGGAGCTCCGAAAAAAGGTGAAACAGCCAGGATCTGTATGTTCTTCCTCCCATTTCTCCTAATTCCAGTCATAACATATATTCGCAGGACCAAAATGGGCAATCGCGATAAGGCTATCCTTATGCTACTTGTCTTTGGTCAGGCAGTTTTG
>JBHLRC010000240.1:0-3423 GCA_048882965.1 Candidatus Thorarchaeota archaeon | reverse complement strand
AAGTGGTGTACGGCAGCTTGACCTAAAGGACTACAAGAGATGCTATGCAGAACACAACTGCTCAGAGTCCTAGAAGTCCGACTGATTTCGTTCTTTTCTGATGTCCGATTTTTACGAAAACCTAACAGATGCCCTGGTTATTAGAAGCAACCTCAGAGAAAAGTAGTGGTGTGAAAACTCTGAGAAGACATTAACCAGTATCCCTAAAAACTCGGATACCATCCCATGAGTGTCATGAGAAGGAATTTGATATGAATGGCCGCAATTCCAAATTAAGGACTTCTTCAGCTGTTCTTGTGCTATTCATAATCATTCTCACATTGATTCCTCCAAATCAAACCGTCCCGGAAGCCAAAACCAATTCCGAAATGAACCACAAGGATTCTGACATAGTTCCAACTGACTCAAGTACAATCGCTCAGAAACTGAGCTACCCGATTAGCATTACGCCTGATTCTTTCTTAGGATACAACCTCTTTGTGCTTCATGAACGCGACTTTGCTAATGGAACATCTAGCAATACGATTCTCATAATGGACATGGATGGAACTGTTGTTGCTGAGAAACAGATTGGAGTTGAGAACAACTTCGATTGCCCCGCAGAGTTCATTGATCCAAACACAATCTTAGTTGGTACAGAGCAGGGTGCGGCACTCTGGCATCTTGAAAATGACACGCTGCAATATCTTGGTTTTAAGGGGCATCATGAGTATGAATACAACTCGAATGCCGATACAGTCTTCACATTTCAAACAGACATCCAGAATATTAATGGAACTGACTATAAATTTGACACCATTATGGAATACGACCTCAATGGATCCTTGGTTTGGTACTGGAATGTAAGTGATTTTATCTCTAAAGACTGGTGGTGCCCCTATCATGATACCTCTGGAACCTACCGTGACATCACTCACTCCAACACGATATTCTATGATGCAGATGAGGACATAATATACTATAACGCAAGAAATCCCAATACCTTCTACAAACTAAATCATAGCTCAAAAGAAGTCATTTGGGGTCTTGGTGAATATGGCAACTTCACACTTTTCGACCTCCAAGGGGAGCAACAAGATAATCTGTTCTATCATCCGCATTCAATTGAACCGGTTGATGATGACACTTTCATTCTATTCGATAACGACTATCATAATCAGACTAATGAGTTGAATAGAATCTCTCGAATTCTCGAGGTCACAATCAATGAAACGACCATGACCGCCAACGAGTCTTGGTATTATGAAGCCCCTAGTGTATACTATTGTGCGGGATGGGGCGACGCAGATAGGCTTCCTAATGGAAACCGGCTTGGGACTTGGGGTTATCCATCAACCCCTACTGGCGGTCCTAGTGCAAGTTTGATTGAAGTGAGTTCAAATCATGAGGTTGTCTGGCAACTGAACTTCACCTACACTCCAAGTTATTCGAGTGGAACTTATCGGATGGAACGTTTTCGTTATCAACCTATTATCAGTTCACCTGAAGACATCATAGGTGACAATTCCTCTTACACAATGTCATGGAATGTCTGGTACAACTTTCGCAATAAGCACACACTTCCTGGTAACTACACACTCTTTATCGATGGAGTTCAAGATCGAACGGGCTTGTTTAATTATTCCAAGTACTGGCTCCCAACAGCAATATCAATTGACACAGGCACTCTTAGTCCGGGTCCACACAATATCACTCTGGAGATAGACGATGGTTTTGGGAACAAGGCATCAGACTCCGTAAATGTAACCGTTGAATTCTTCCAAGTTCATAGAACTGGCCGTACGACTATAGAAAAGGGAGAAACAGAATTTCTACCAACTTGGAGTGGATTTACCTCAGTGGAGCTACTATACAATATCACGCTTGATGGCGTGCTGTATGAGGAGATGAATTGGACAGGACAAGACATTATGCTCGATCCAAATCTCATTGATCTAGGAAGCCACCTTGTTGATTTTAGGTTATATAGAGGGCCTCTACTTGTTCATAACGAAACATTTTGGATTCAGGTCACACCAATGGAGCCCCCAATCATAATACCTCATCAACCCACTGACATTCTGTACAACTGGAGCCAACACTTAGTACTATCTTGGGATTTGTATGATGTCACCGCACATTCATGGGCAATACTCTTGGAAGGAATCGAAATTGCTAATGGAACCTGGTCACCTACTAACTATACATTAAATTGGGAGGCGCCCCTCCTTGAGATTGGTACATACAACGTTACTGTTGTCGTCGGTGATGATCTAGGACAGGTCAGCATAAGTCAGTGCTCTCTTACTGTTCCTGTCCCCTCAAGACCACTCTTATTCTCAACCCCTGGGAACTCGACTATCATATGGGGGTCTGAGGGGATTTCCTTCGTTTGGGAGGTTGTTGGAGGGACTCAGTGGATGCTCTACCGAAACAGTGAGCTTTTTGCTGAAGGTGATGTGATTGACAATGTTGTTGAGGTTTTGATTGATGATTGGCGGACCGAGAGCTGGCGACCCGGTCTCTACAATCTGACACTTATCATCATGGGCGATGACTCAAGCACAACTGACACTATCTGGACAGAGATTGTTGTAGATCCAGGAGACCCCTATGTTGATGCCATTCTGCCAGACTGGTCTCAGTCGTACTTCTCAGGACAGAATGCAATTGGTTCGCCTGATGACTTATTCGCTACACTGTTTCCAGATTATGAAGACGGTTATCTCAGTCTAGATATGGGTGAAAACGAAGAGATACTGGATGGTCAAGGCGATGACTTCACAGTAATCGCTCAAGGAGGTTTTTACAGAGTCTATATCACAAATTCCCTCGATATCCCTTTCGTGTTCCTGGGTATTGGATATCATCAAGAAAGTTTCGATTTATCAGGATCTGGCTTAGGTGAAGCACGATATGTACGGATTCAATATTATTCAGGAGAGGACACTCAGGTTGATGCGATTGTTGCTATTGATTATGCTGAACCACCCTCTGACAATCTCTCACCTGTGATTGAACCGATTGATGACTTTTGGATCTGGTTGAGTGATAACAACACTCTGCTGCAATGGAATGCATCTGATGATACACCTTGGAGTTATGAGATTTACATTGACTCTCTTATCATTGAGGATGGAGCATGGTATGGTGCAAATATAGAGTATTCTTTCATTCCCGACTCGGTTGGTTTGTATAATATAACTCTGGTACTCCATGATGCTTTTGAGAACACTGCTTCTGATTGTGTGGTGATTGATGTGCGGCTGAAGCAAAGTGGATTTTCAACCCTCGCTTTTGTGGCAGGCGTTGCTGTATTTTCCGCGGCAGCCATACTCATATTCACACTAAGATATAAGCAAAAAATCAGAGGCGCTTGATTACCCTGCCCACCCCTCTCAGATCATGATGGTGGGATAGGCCGAGAGTCATAGTCCACTAAAG
>JBHLRC010000239.1:0-3425 GCA_048882965.1 Candidatus Thorarchaeota archaeon | reverse complement strand
GAAGGCAGAGGATCTCCAGATGGTGGCGCCTATCTTAGCATCGCTCATCTACCAAAATCAATCATAGAATTTCGTCTTGAAAGCATGATTGAACAGTTCGAAGATGCAGGTATAGATATCCGTGAGGAACCAATGCAAGTTTCACCAACTGCACATCACTTCATGGGTGGAATCAGAACCAACGAGGACGCAGGAACAACCATTCCTGGGCTCTTTGCAGCAGGAGAATGTACTGGTGGGCTCCACGGTGGAAACCGACTTGGAGGCAATGCCATTGCAGTTCATGACATCGAGTATGCGTTATACAGGACTTCGCTGGGTGTTCATCTGGAAACCGGGATGCCCGCTCACGAAGGACATCGCAACCACATGCGGGCAATTAACGTCATCAATCATTACGGCAGTATAGCGAGGGCCGTCGAATCAGGTGCCCTGCAGTCGGGTATTATGTATGAACTGGTAAAATCCGGGATTCCATTTGCCCTGGCCGGAAGTATCCGAGACGACGGTCCACTTTCCGATACGATCACAGATATGGTCCTGGCACAGGCACGCTACGCCGAGCTTCTCAGAGACGCCGAAATAGTCATGATTCTGGGGACAATGCTACACGGCATCGGTGCCGGAAATATGATTCCTTCCTGGGTGCGGACCATATGTGTTGACATTAACCCTGCGGTGGTCACCAAACTTTCGGATCGCGGTTCCTCACAAACGGTTGGTGTTGTAACAGATGTCGGCGCGTTCCTTCACTTATTGAAAGACCAAATTTAGACAATTCATGACTATGTCCCGATGAGAAGCCCGGCCTGAGTCCCATACAACCGGTGGAGGACCCTTTAGCGAGAGGTGGTGCCATGATCATTGGAGTGCCAAAAGAAACAAAGGACAATGAATCACGCGTCGGCTTGGTGCCGGCGGGCGTCGATGCGCTGGTTCGGGACGGACATGAGGTCCTGATGGAACAAGGCGCAGGTGAGGGGAGCGGACTTTCCGATGAAGAGTATAGGGCTGCGGGAGGTGAAATAGTTTCCAGCGCTTCAGAGGTCTATGAGCGTGCGGAAATGATTGTAAAGGTCAAAGAACCCATCGAGGCCGAGTTTGAAAAGCTGTGCGAAAATCAGATCTTATTTACCTATCTGCATCTGGCTCCGAACCCGGAACTGACCGACGTCCTGCTAAAGCGACAAGTTATCGGCATCGCATATGAGACCATAAGGCTTGAAAACGGTTCCTTGCCTCTGCTCACGCCCATGAGCGAAGTAGCGGGCAGAATGTCGGTGCTGGTTGGCGCCTACTATCTTCAGAAACCTCATGGAGGACTTGGAGTGCTCCCGGGCGGTTCTCCCGGCGTTCCGCCTGCAAACGTGGCTATCATAGGGGGTGGAACGGCCGGGACAAACGCAGCCAAAATGGCCATAGGCTTGGGGGCAAGGGTTACAGTCATAGATATCAGTTCCGATAGACTCCGATACCTGGACGATATCTTCTGGGGCAAAATTGAACATACAGAACGCCATCACTTCTGCTGATCTCACTATTGGAGCTGTTTTGATTGTGGGTGCAGAGGCTCCCACGTTAATTACTCGGTCTATGGTTTCGTTGATGAAGAAAGGATCTGTGATCGTTGACGTGTCGGTCGATCAGGGGGGATGCGTTGAGACTTCGCATCCCACAACTCACAGCAATCCCACATTCACCGTGGACGGGGTCGTGCATTATTGCGTTTCCAACATGCCGGGTGCCGTACCCAGGACATCGACCTTTGCCATGACGAGCGCCACCCTTCCCTACGCACGGAAGCTTGCCGACCTGGGGGTGCAGGAAGCTGTCCGCCGGGATGCGGCCCTTAGATCCGGCGTCAACACTTACCAGGGACAGATAACATGTGAACCGGTGGCGAGAGCCCTCGGCTTAACATATCGCGATCTTGAAACCATGCTGTAAAACGGCAGTAGATTTGCAGATCATCAAATTGAAAAACGCAAGAACTGTACTAGCCCGCATTTCTCACCAGCTTTTTACTGCGGCCGCACAGAGGAGCGTGTCTACTGCGTACGCATGATTTTTATGCGCGCGCTCCAACGGCCTCCTCGACGTACTGTCAAGTACGCCTGCGGTGCCCTCAGTCGCGCGCCTTGTATCCACGCCCCTCTGCATCGCCTCGCTACAAAACCTGGTGAGAAAAGCGGGCTAGCCCATCGAATTCCAATCCTGAGGTAGCGGTAAGGGAGAAGATTGGTTGGCGGTCGGCAAGGTTTCTGCTGGGGCCCGGCTGACCTTCCGTCATCATATGTCATGCGGATTGAGATCATTGACTTGAGACCTGCGACCCGGAGTTATTATGGAAGCGGCAGGTTGCAAAGAATGGGGAGAAAAATCGGGCTAACGCCTTGCATTTATATCAATCTCAGCAATTCCCTCGGTTTGGTGTATATCGCGTGATCTGATTTTCCCCTTTCCGGATTCATTCTCGCCACTGGCGCTGATAAGAATTACACCCAGAATCACGCATGCAATTCCCACCCACCGCAGAGGCGGAACCGCTTCTTTGAGAATCATCACAGCTAAAATTGCAGCGAACCCATATTCGAGGGACGTTAACGGAAAAGCAACAGTGACCCCCGTCCAGGAAAGCGCCGCCAGCAGACAGAAGTAACCGATGGCGCTCAAGGCAGTACCTCCGATTACATGTGGCTGTGTGAGTGCTTTCAAAAAGTAGGCGATTAAATCCAAAGGGGCGTATGATTCGAGTGAACCTATGATCTGCATTCCGCGCCGAAGAAAAATTTGACCCACAGCGCCGCTAAACGTTGCAAGTGTAAGAACTAACACGACTCGTACCAATTGTGGGTACCTCCTATCAAATAGGCCTGGCATATGGCCAGGTTCCGGGGCGATTATCAAGTTTTTTGCAACCGGAAACTTATATCCTCCGCGCAAAGGCAAATCAAGGTGAATTCGGTCTTAACAGGATCTTCAACATTTTAGCCCGCATTTCCCCGCGTCTTTCATATCCAGGCTGCAGCCAACGGTACAGTCAAAACAATCAAGTCGATAAGGAATATGAGCGAAGCTTTAAAATATAAAAGCTCCGTTGTTTAACCTTCGACCTTTGGTGCGCTGTTTGACTTTGATTTTATGGATACTATAATCTTTTGCGGCAGGCATTTGGCTTCGGTTGGCCCCAAAAGCGGCATGCCAAACCCTAGCAGCCCGTGGTGAAGGCACAATAGGTCGCGCGCATAGGGCTTGCGAGGCAAAATCGAGGCGCGAGGAGGAAGCGATGCGGGTTCGATTGCACCGCGCCCCCTATCCGCCCAAAGGGTTCCGGCGGCGCTCGGATCGCGACGCGTTGTATTTTCACCACGGGCTGCTAGAGACTGGTTGGATATTTATGGCGGAAGCGAGCGAATACTTATCCA
>JBHLRC010000238.1:0-3427 GCA_048882965.1 Candidatus Thorarchaeota archaeon | reverse complement strand
AGAGATTCTCAGTTGAAGTTGGAATACCAAGTTGATTTGGACCTGTATAAGTCGTTGCTCGAGAATCTATATCAAGTGGGGATATTAGAGGCTATAAGTCTTTCTGACATTCATTTGATTGAATGGGCGAGGGTACCTGATGTAGATAAGCCAGCAAGCCCAAAGAAAGGTCTAATCGGTATCATTGCCCTGTTTCTAGGAGTGGTCTCTGGCTTTGGCCTTTGCTTTCTCATGGAGTACTTGGATGACACGATCAGGAAGCCAGGAGATACCAGGGAACTAGGATTGACTCTAATAGGAGTCATTCCTTTACTGAGAGGAAAGAAAAGTTCCATAATTTCCAAAAGAGATCCGAGAGATCCAATATGTGAGACTTACAGAACGGTCCGAAACAGGCTGAAACTTGCGAATCGTGATCGACCCATAAGGACCTTATTAGTTATGAGTAGTCTAGAAGGCGAGGGTAAGACAACTGTGGCGGTGAATTTAGGGATCTCAATTACCAGGGAGGGCAAACAAGTACTCCTTATGGATACTGATTTTTGGAAGCCCACTATTCATGAACTATTTGGGGTACCGAACTCAAGCGGTATTACCAACATACTTGCCAAAGAGACAAGCATTACAAATGACATAATAAAAACTGATGTTGAGGGGTTGAGTATACTTACCAGTGGGCCTGTTCCCCCTGATCCTGGACGAGTAATAGAATCTGGAGACATTAATGGAATAATTAGAGACCTTGCTCAACAATATGACGCTGTTATACTAGATTCCCCTGCTATCCTGTCGAGCAGCGATGCAATAGTGCTAGCAGGATATGTCCATTACTCACTCCTTGTAATGGAGAGTGGTAAGTTAACTCGCAGAGCACTATCTGATGCAGCAGAACTCCTGCATAGCGCAAATATCAAGGCAGTTGGAGCTATTCTAAACAAACTCAGATAAAGCAAAAAGGAAAACAAGAGTGTTAATGTGTTTTTTGCACTATAAACTCCAGATTAGTAAAGTCTGAGTAGAGTTTTTAATTGAGACTGAGACAGTCAGTGAAATTTTATATAAGGCAAGAATGTTGAGCTGATCCTTGAAGCAGTGACAACTGTGATCTTCATCGCTATGATTAAGGCACGACATCTTTCCCAAAAAACATGAATTATAACGAAAAAGATTCATCAAGAAAGTGTGTGAGCGTGCCAGAACCACAATTTCGAAGCGAGTTGCCTAAATCTTTTTCCCGTGTTGCGAGAAACTCGCTGTTTGTTCTTGCAGCAAAGGGAATAGATATTGGAACGAGAATAATATTAGTGGCGTTGATTGCCAGATATCTTGGTATCAACTTGTTTGGCGAGTTCGCATTCATAATGGGCCTTGTTTCATTTCTGCTCCCACTTACTGACTTCGGTGTAGAACGAATAATAGTTAGAGAAATCACTAACCAAATAGAACGTGCCAATGAATATATGAATTCTGCGCTGATGTTGAGGGCAGCACTAGCGATTATTATGATTGGAAGCATTGTTCTTGTAACTCAGGTTCTAAACTGGGAATCACGGAAGATCTTAGCACTTTATATCGCAAGTGGCTCACAGGTTTTCATTTCGTTTGGATTGATATTCCTCGGTGTATTTCGAGCATTTGAAGAGATGCACTATCAGACTATCCTAACCCTTGTACATCAATCGATAAAGTTAGTGTGTGTCTTGTTAGTAATAATTTATGATTTGGGATTTGTATTTGTATTCTTAGCCTGGGCCTTTGCAGACCTGATAAAAATGATTTTACAATATCTTACTGTATCAATGAAATTTTTCAAACCTTTTCCCAGTTTCAACTGGTCTCTTTGTAAGAAGTTACTAAAGGAGTCGTATCCGCTTGGCATTTTCGCAGTAATTGCCGTGGCGTCCTTCAGGGTTGATATTTTCGTATTGCAATACTTCCATGGTGCAGTTGCAGTTTCGTTATTTGAAGTTCCTCATAGAATTATAATGCAAATGCAGTTGCTACCAGCTTCGATAGTAATTGCTTTGTACCCGTCACTCTCGCGAGTGGCTAGCTCTGCCAGGTCTGCCCTAAAGGATGTTTATGAGAAGGCCTTTAAGTTCTTGTTTCTTTTGAGTCTTCCGATTACTATTGCGTTAGTAATTTGGGCAAGGGAAGTGATCGTAGTCGTTTTCGGCAAGGATTTTGGTGATGCTGCCGTGGCGTTGTCGTATTTAGGATGGTCAATTTGCTTCCTCTTCTTAGTTTCACTGACGAATTTCACTCTAATTGCAATTGGAAGGCAAACAATGACCACTATTAGTGTAGGTGTATGTTTTTGCGTTAACCTTTTGTTGGATTTGGTGCTTGTTCCTAAATACGGTTATGTTGGAGCGAGTGTTGCAACGTTGATCTCCTATGGTTGCTTCTTCTTGTGTTCATTTTATTTTCTAGCGAGAGAGGTGGTGAAGATAGAGTTGATGCCAATTATCTTTAAGGGCTGTGTGAGCGGTGTTGTAATGGCAGGGTTGTGTGGGCTTTCTAAGGGGTTGGGTTTTATGGGTTCTTTTCTAGGATTTGTTTTTGGTAGCATTCTGTATGTTTTTTTACTGATAAAGTTGGGAGTTCTGTGTAAGGAAGAAATAGTTAATTTGCGTCTTGGCGTAAAGGAAGGATAACGGGAGCGTAGTCTTCTACGTGCATAAAGGGAGCATGAGGATGGGTGTCGAAAGAAGAATCTTGGTGATTGGTGTTGATGGAGCTACGTTCGACGTTGTAGGTCCGTTAGTTGATAAGGGGATGTTACCGAACCTGGGAAGACTGATGAGGGATGGATGTTATGGGAAGCTTCTGTCTACGATACCGACTTTGAGTCCAGTAGCGTGGACGTCGTTTGCGACTGGCAAGAATTGTGGTAAGCATGGGATTTTTGATTTTGTGAGAAGGGGCCCGGGTAGCTATAGAATGTTAGTTAACAATGCGTCTTGGCGGAGAAGCAAGCCTATCTGGGTTATCTTGAGTGAGAGAGGCAGGTCGGTGTGTGTTGTCAATGTTCCCATGTCTTATCCTCCTGATGAAGTAAACGGCTACATGATCTCAGGTCTTGGTACCCCGGGAACTTCTCGTGATTTTACTTATCCTACGTGGTTGTATGAAGAAATCAGACGAGAAATCGGAGAATATATAGTAACTCCTGACTTGCATGTAAAGATGAGAGAGAAGATCTCAGCAAAGGAAGTGCAAGATGTTGTCGAAGTGCTGTCAAACTGTATTGATATTCGAACCGAGGCCGTAAAGTATTTAATGAAAAAGCAATCTTCTGAATTCATCATGGTGATGTTTGGGGAAACAGATTTGATTTCACACATGTTTTGGGAATCTGACATTGAAAAGGTTATTTGTGAAGGAAGCAATGCAATTTATGAAATATATGAAAAAATCGATAATG
>JBHLRC010000237.1:0-3476 GCA_048882965.1 Candidatus Thorarchaeota archaeon | reverse complement strand
GTTCTTTATCAGCTCAATCATCTTGTCAGCGTGTGGGAAAACAGCCTTCCTCTCATTCTCTCCCAATACCACTAATGTAGGCACTTCGATTGTTTCCAATGGTAGTAGCTTGAACGAATAGATGGCATCTGTAATTTTCAGAAGTTCCCTCTTGTCTAGTTTTAGCTGTTCTTTTTTGAGATACTCTCTGATCTCTTCATCCATATCGAAGTATTTGAACGACCAGTTGGCGTAGCTTTCATCGCTCATTCTCTTTATTGTCCATTTGACCATCCACGCAGGAAACACGGTCTTCGTTAGCTTGTCTGATAGTGTAAGGGCTGTGGCTACAGCTGTGTCTGCAAGAACCAACCCTATCAGATTTGAGTGATATTTTATTGCATACTCTTGTGCCACCATCCCTCCCAGAGAAAGTCCAATGATAACAGGTTCTCGTAACCCAAGCCGATCAATCAACTGATGAAGGTCATCAGCAAACAACTGACATGAATATTTTTCATCGGACCCTTCGGATTGTTGATGCCCCCTGAGATCATATGTTATTACGTTATAGTCCTTCGAGAAATACTCCACCTGAGGTCTCCACATATCATGAGACGCGCCAGCACCATGAATGAAAACCAAAGCTGGTCCAGCTTTTCCATACTGCTCATAATAGGTCTGGATGTTGCCAGTCTGAATAAATGGCATATCCTTTGCTCATTCAAAAAGATGAAAAATCTAACTACTCAGGGATACCTTTTCCTGAATAGTCAAGCCAAACCTCCATTCTCGAACGAACCTTCTTACCTAACTGGTCCTGAATAATGTCCAGAAACATGTCTGATGTAATCAACTCAGACTGAGTACAGACTCTGGCAAACTCACCCACTACTTTTCTAAACTCTGCAAATCCCACTGTTTCAGCTATTTTGTTCAATAACAGAAAGCCACGATAATAGAAGGCAGCATAAGCCTCCTCTTTCTCACGTACTAGACTCCTGATTGCAGGGAGTTCCCCAGTTCTCTCAAGCAGTTCTGAAGTCTTGCTTACTCGTGATGCTAGAAATCCATCATTGACATAGTCATTGACAATGTGTATTGAACAGAACTCAGCAAGCGCCTCATCAACCCAGTTATCATACGTCATTGGTGAAGCCTTACAGAACCAGTCGTGACAGATCTCATGACACATCGCTTGAAGGACCCTGTGACGGACACTCAGCTCCGTGGGATACCCTCCTCCAACGACAACCATTCCAGCTCTGGCATATGCACCTCCTTGCTGACGAGGAGTGATTACGAATCTCAAAGGTGCCTCTGTCCCTCGAGGGCCTAGCCACTTCTCGAGTAAATCTCTTAGCTTGTGGATATGTTCATCAAACACACTCTGAGAGCCCACCATTTCCTTGGTTCCCCAGAAGTGACTCTCAGGGTCGATATGCGCATTGTAGAAGGGCATCCCCACTAATGTGAGGTCATTCACTTTGCGATCCTGTTTCCATGTCCAGACTGAGAACTTGTTGGATGTTTCAGTTCCAGTATGAACTCCGTTGGCGTCCCACGTCCAATCAGATGGACTCTCTAAGGAAACTTGATACGACATATAGGTCTCCATACTTAATGGAACAGGATACCATGCACTATAACATGCTAACTCAACGAAATTGTTCTTGATGTATCCCATTTGAGGCAATCCTGAGTCCTTTCTTGGAGGATGTATCTGTCCAAGATATTCGAACTCAATGACTACTTGTTCCTCTTTGTCCTCTTGTTCTAGTGTTGTTTCTACAGCCCACAAGTCACCATTGTAAAATCTAGGGACCGCTAATTCATCTGTTTTATAGAGGCTAACAGGATGATTATCATCACCAATACGTTGTGTGACACCTTTCCATTTCAACCCACGATTAAGAACGAAAAGAAATCTTGTCTGAAGTATAGGAATGTGGACCTCTCCCTTGACCCTCATTGTCCCTTTCTGGGGGCTTATCCTACAAGTGAGGTCATAATGGGTCGACATGCCAGGTCACAGTACTTTCGCTAACATGACCGCCTTTTGAATAGATTGAATCTGGAAAAGGATTAGAAAAAAGAGTTAAAACTAAGGGGTTCAAGCATTTTAGATTATGAAAGACGTTTGGCTAATTGATTATGCGCGTACCGCATTCTCACGATCACGTCCCCAAAAACCTGAAACGGACGTGTTTGGTGAGATTAGAGGAGATGAGCTCTTAGCTCGATTACTCATGAAATTCTTTGATGGTTCGCTTGCAGAAAAGGGAATTGAGAAGAAGGACATGGATGAGGTTACAGTAGGTGTCGCCTCTGGAGTCCTTGAGAACTGGACGTATGGAGGAAAGATACCCACCTTTCTAGCTGGGTTTCCATATGATATACCTTCTATCTTCATCGATCGACAGTGTGGTTCTGCAGGTTCTGGAATGCATATCGGAATCATGGAGATAATGACAGGGTACAGTAAAACTGTGCTTTCAACGGGATTTGAGCACATGACCAGAGTGAGGGGGACTGGAATTGATCCTAACTTCGCTATGGCTGACAAAGACTCAGAGTTTTACAGACCTGGTTTTGATGCCGCTACAGTATTCAACATGTTGCAGACTGCCCAGAAACTATACGAGGAAGAAGTACCCACCTTCACAAAAGAGGACATGGATAAATTTGGTGTGCGAAGTCATAATTTGACTATCAAGAGTCAAGAGAATGGCTGGTTCAAAGGAGAAATCATTCCCCTAGAGGGACATGTACCAGGCAATATTGATGAACCTATGGTGGTTGACAAGGATATGAATGCCCGACCTTCAACATTAGAGAAGGTGGCGACTCTACCAAGAGTATCAACTCCTTTCTTCCTCGAGAAGAATGGAGGAAAAGAGGGATATATCAAGAGAGAGGGGACAGACGAGGGCGTAATCACGCCTGGTAACGCTTCACCACTCAATGCAGGTGCGACTGCCGCAGTTCTAATGGAGGCAAAAGAGGCCGAGAAAAGAGGTATAGAGCCTATGGCAAAGATTGTCTCTATGGGGTGGGCTGGGGTTGATCCTACCGTCATGGGTCGAGGTCCAGTCCCTGCTACTCAAATGGCTCTCAAGCATGCAGGACTGAGTGTTGATGACATTGACTACTGGGAGATAAATGAGGCGTTCTGCATCGTGTCTCTCAACTGCATGGACAAGCTGAACATCCCGGAGGAGAAGGTGAATGTCATGGGAGGGTCAACAGCTATAGGCCATCCTCTAGGGTCCACCATGATCAGGCTGACCGGGACGTTGGCAAGAATCCTCAAAGACAACAAGGCAAAGTATGGGGTTGCCAATGCTTGTGTCGGTGGTGGACAAGGAGTCGCAACCGTTATTGAGAACCTAGATGCATAAGACAAACTCTCTCAACCATAGCAGAAGGACCTCAGGTGGTACACGTGAATCTATTCCATATCTTAGCGATTTGTGGGATGCTTAGTCCAATCATCT
>JBHLRC010000236.1:0-3490 GCA_048882965.1 Candidatus Thorarchaeota archaeon | reverse complement strand
TTAGAATTAGCGGTGAGTCATTATTCAAAGACGCGTAGATGTTCTCATCCTTGTCCACAACCAGATTACCGCACGGGTAATCAAAAGCGGTTATGAACTCAGAAAACACTCCTGACTCCACCTGATAGATTGTGTTCTCAATACCCAAGAGTAGTAATCCATCAGAGGTCTCGATGATTGATCCCGTATTGACCGTGGGAGTGATTCGTTCAGGTTCGGTAGCGCTAGGATCATAATTTACGATACAAGCTCCATACCCAGCTGCACAGAGTACACTATCGAACTTATGAGACCACATGATAGGTCCAATCCCATTCTTGCTGCCCATGATATTTTCAAAGGCTGTTCCATTGTACTTCCAGAATCCCTTCTCGATTCCTTCTGCCACCATGTAGTACAAGTCCCCTAAAGGACTCACAGCAATGCTGATGCCTTCACCAGTTCCGGGGATAGCTATCCCAGAGGTAAGTAAAGTGGTAGAGTTCGATGTGAGATTGAGCATTGTGATTCTGCCAGGAAAGGTTTCTGAGTAGTAGAGGAGGTTATTCGTTGAGTCAAATGCTAGTTCCGCACATCCCTGAATTCCTGAGCGTATTGTTGATAGAAGTACTCCGTTTGAATCGAAGTGGTAGATTTCAGAATCATTTGCCCAGTATCCAGTATAGACAGAGTCGTCATTTACATCAACAACAAATGTTGAAAATGAGATTCCAGGTGGATGTTCTTCTATAACCTCAAGAGAAGCTACATTATAGAATGCAGATTCTCCCAAAGCTATGACTCGGTCTGCGTTTGGTTGATAGGCAATAGCATTGAACGAGAAATTCGCTATAGAGAGGTATGTTGAAACAGTCCCATCTAACTCGAGCTCGACTATCTCTTCTGCCGCCTTATCGAGAATGAGCACATCATTATCTCCATTCTCACAGATTGAGATTGGACCCAACGGTTTTGACTGATAGACTGTTTCTGAGGTCCATCCTGGTTGTAAGTTCCGACAAGCGTCAATGTAAGCAGTTCCACCAAGGATAGAGGTATTGAATCCATTAGGAATAACAAATGCTGATGTGGCGATTAGGAAGAATAGTATTGATATGATCCCTACTCTACTCAAGAATCAAAATCCCCAGATTACGATGGTTAATTGAATTGAACAGAGTACTTATCGATTTCTGTGTTGAGTTATAGGTTCAAACTAATGGGATCAATCTCGTTCTCACACATTAATCAAAAGCAAGAGCCAAATCTGGTTTCATACCTCATTATTCTAGAGTATATAAAACAAGACGAGTGACACATTCACTGATTGAAGTTCTGGAAATGATTAGTCTGGATGAGCGGGATGACTTATAGTGCACGCCCCATGGTGATAGACCCGCATTCTCCTTCCCTTTAGAGCACCTACAAGTGTGATATTCGCTTTCTGAGCAAATTTGACGCCTGCATCAGTAGCAACTGAAAAAGAAACGAGTATTGGTATAGAAGTCCAAGCACACTTACTCACTATGTCTGCTGTCAGACGTCCGGAGCTAATCATAAGACAATTTGTCAAATCCATCTCCTGTTGTACACCGGCCCCTATTGTTTTGTCAACTGCATTATGACGCCCAAGGTCTTCTGCAATGACAGAATGATTCTTGATGATGTTGTAAAGTAGTGCACCGTGCATCGCTCCAGTCTTCTCACGACCGGTTTGAGATTCTCGTAAGAAACTAGCTGCTTCAAAAATCGAATTAATGTCTGTCTTGACTATCTTTTTAATTGACGGAATTCCTTCTGCTGTTCTGAGTTCTCTTAGCACTTCCGGAGCATTGCATTCAGTCCCGATAAACCTCCGAACCTGAGAAAATCCTCTGTCAACATTGGGTACTACTCCATCTTTGACACTGATATAGCACCTGTTACCAGAATATCGTACCTTGCTGATATCATCAAACGAATCAATAATGCCAGTCGAAAGCAGGTGCCCGATGGCTAGTTCCTTCTCCAGACCAGGACTACAAACAAATGTGGCAAGAAACTCCTTGTTCAGACGGACCTCCAAAGCTGTTTCAATGGCAACAAAGTCATCTTCATCTATTGCACGGTCAACACTTACTTTCTGAGTTGGAAGAGACCGATATAATCGCATTCTGAGACCCAAGTTCTGATGATTGCACATTGTAAAAAAACTACATATCTGGTAGAATAATATCAAATGAGTGACAATGGCCAGAAACACGTATGTAGCATTTCTACGAGGAATCAATAGCGGTCGTAATCCATCAGTGAAGATGCACACTTTGAGAGCTGTTTTCGAAAGTCTTGGCTTTGACGAAGTGAGAACGGTACTTGCTAGTGGTAATGTTATCTTTGAAGCAAAGAGTACAGATAAGAAAATCCTTGAGTCAAGAATTGAAGAAGTACTACCCGACATGATCGGGTTTGAATCGCCTGTAATTCTATTAACAGCAGGTGAACTCCAGAAACTCTTTCTCTCAAACCCGTTCAAGGATGTTGTAAGAACTTTACATAAGAAACTCTACACGAGCTTTGTGAAGCAGGATGAAATGCCTAGCCAGGAGTATCCTATAGATGGAGAGGGGTTTACGATTCTTGGAGTATTCAATGGTGTTGTGTGTAGTGTGGTCAATCTCCCGGTTGGAAGGACACCGGAATTGATGCGAGCACTTGACAGAGTGTTCGGAAAAACAACAACCACAAGAAGTTGGTCTACCATTGAACGAATCCTGAAGATGTCATAGCTCCTATATTCTACAATATTAATCTTCTATGATACAACTATTATCATTCTGCTCTGAATTTGCCAAAGCATGAGTCGAAATCGATTTCATAAGAAACTCAAGTCATATCTTCTATTCCATACTTTGATACCACAAAGTGAACCATTAAACTGGAGGTATATGGAACAACCTCGGTGGTTATCCGAAGCGGCTCCGAAATCACACGAATTATGTCAGTCCCTCCAAAGGGAGTGCCATCGATCAGGAGGCCATTTATGGTGATTGTGACGCCCTCTCCAACTTCCAGTAGCCCTTGAACAAGCGATCGATCAAACTTGACCATAAGATCCTGAATGCCATTCAAATCATGATCACCAATCTCGAACCAGTGCGTATCTGCGAAGACTATTCCATTCAATGATATCGTGCTCAAATCAATGTCACTGATATCATGATTTTCTCCTGGTGGAAATTCGATATAGACTGTAACCCAAGATCCTTTACTCTGAAGGTTCAAAGTGTCCGGGTCAAAGTCGATGACCGAATTGATAGGTTCCACAGGAGAAGTCATAATGATTATGAGATTCTGATCTTCAAACATCACGTAGCTGTCTACAATTATAGAAGGGTATGGGCTTCCTTCCGGAGGGATTGCTTTAAGATAGTCTATTATACTTGGAAAGACTGTGAGACTGAACTCTCCATTAGTGTCAGATATTGCGTATGACTCATACCACCCTCCAAAACCTCCAAACTCAGTTACTGCC
>JBHLRC010000235.1:0-3519 GCA_048882965.1 Candidatus Thorarchaeota archaeon | reverse complement strand
CGAGATGAGGGAGGACCGCAAAAGTGATCGCGTAGGGCAAGGCGACGAGTCGTCGGGCGGGCGGCAAGTCCTGCCCTAAGTCATCAATGATGATGGCGGCGTAACAGATTCGGGGAACCTCATGCACGAGCCACCGTCCCGCAGTCTTGCGGCCGTGAAGCAGGCGGAGATCCGCGAGCCGCATCTGGGCGCTCCCGCGGATCACTTTCCTCGTGGCTTGCAGCCCTTGGTTCTCAGCCTCACTTTCGATGGCGGAAAGCACGTGGTCAAAATGCGGCTTGGAAACCACAACTTCGGCGGCTTTCTCAGCGCGAGGAGGAGGAAAAGGAGCGTAAGGAAGATCTTTGACCCAGACGCTGTTTCCCCCGACGCGCTCGATACATTGACGAATACGGCGGGCGATCTGCTGTCGGTCAATCTCAGTGATCGGTGGGACCTCAGTGATCGCGCCCTCCCGGCTCTGCAATAGAAAGAGGACCATTGCCGCAGTCGCCACGGCGGCCGCGATAATTGCGAGAATGATCGCTGTGCGCCGTCGCCGGTTGGGGGAACGACCGTGAGGTGTGGAACTGGCCTTCTTGGTGGGATTTGAGCGCGAGTGAGCCAACGGCTACTGGTGTTCCAAAGTGTCTGGGTTAAGTCTCACGCGCATTTGTTGCCGTGTCGGCGTGTCCGCAGCTCTCAATGGTGCGCTCTTGGTCGAAGAGGTCCTAAGCGGCTGCTTTTGTGGATTTTTCCTTCAATACTTCGATCGCTTTCTGCAGTTGCGAGTCGTCGCTGTCACCGAAGTGCTCGGACCCATTCGGATCCTCGTCGTTCAGCCCAGCGTGTTCATCGCTCGGCGCTTCAATAACCGTCGGGGTGACGCCGTTGTCCTGAATGGCCTCGCCGTCCGGGCCGTAGTACTTGGCCACGGAGAGGAGCAGCGCAGAGCCATCGTCCATGGAAATCAGTCTCTGGAATACGCCGACTCCAAAACTCCTGGTGCCGACAACTTCGCCGCGCTTGTTCCCCACAATGGCGGATGCGACCAGTTCCGCCGGCCCGGCTGTCGATTGATTGATCAGGACGACTAGAGGAAGCGTGCTGACCGGGCCGTGCGCGTTGGCCATAAGATCCCGGCGAGGAAATCGCTGTCCCTTCAAATAGGCCACGAGACCGTCCTCGAGGAAGAGACTTGCCGTATCAACAGCTTCCTGCGGATCACCACCGGCGCAGTTCCTCAGGTCCAGAACGATCTTGTCGGCCCCGTTGCGTGTCAGTTCCTTGAGCTTGGCGGCGATCTCTGCGGCTTTCCCTTTGTCGAGACTTGCCACTCGAATGTACCCGGCGTTGTCTTCCACCTGCTTGGCCACGACCGGTGGGTATTTGAGGACGGCCCGAATGATCGGGACATCCTGCGGAGCGCCCCGTGCCTCGCGAACCAGGGTTAGGGTGACCGTGCTTCCCGCAGGTCCAGCGAGCCTGCGCTGGAGCTGCACGACCGAGAGCTCGCGCGTGCCGATGTTCTCAACGCGGTCGATCAGATCCCCAACCTTGACTCCTGCGTTTTCCGCCGGGCTTCCGGGCAGCACCGAGACCACCGTGGCGTAACCCAGGCGCTTGGCAATGAAGATGCCAACGTCGGCCGGGCCGGGGTCCGGGTGCTGTTTGTATTCCCGGTATTCTTCAGGAGTCATGTAGGTGCTGTAAGGATCGAGCGCTTCCAGAAGGCCGCGAATCGCGCCCTTAGTGACCTTCTGGAGGTCTGGCTCGGAGACGTAATCATTCTTGATTCGCGACACGACCTCGCTGTAGACGCCCAGGTTGCGGTAAGTCTGCTCAGTGTCGTTCTTGGCAAGCAGCCCGCCCAGCACGACGTAGAAGATCACAACCAGAGAACTTGTGATTAGCAAGGTTCGAACGCGATTGCTCATTCCTTAATCACTCCTCCAAACGTGGGCCCGCGACCCTGGTTAGTTCGAGTATAGCATGCCTGCCGGGGCTCGGCCATGGCTGCGGCCCCAGTGATTCCCTTGCGCGTCGCGGGCTCGTTACGGACTTCAGGTGCCCGAGGGCACACCCGGACTCTCCGGAAGCTCCGACACTTCTAGAAGAGGAGAAGGCGCCTGCTACCTCTCGCGGGACTTGCCTTTCTTAGGCAGGCGTGCGGTGGAGGTTTTGCCGGCGGAGCGCTGTGCGGCGAGCCGGGATTTGAGCAGGTCGGACTTGCGGCTCATTCGTTTCCCGAGTTTTTGATTGAGAAAGCGCCCTTTACCCATTGGAGCCAACAGGAGTCAGAATTCAGAAGCCGGAAGCAAGGCAATCCTGAACGCCCATTACCTAACACCCCGCACACTACATGCCGCCGTCTGACGGGGTCAGGAACGTATCCGACATGCGGTCATGCCAGGTCAGGCCATCACTATCGACGAGCGCCCAGATGAACCCCAACATCAATGCGCTCGTCGAGACCAAGTATCCAAAGGCACGCCAGATCGCCTGGTGCGGCGTGGGCGCGCCACCCCTGAAGCTCTGTACCTCGATTCCCATCCAGAGCAGTCCGGGCGTCGTGGATGTGAGCGCCGTGAAAACGCTAAAATAAGCGAACACCAGAAAGACGGCGATAAAGCCAACCGCAATCAGGTTCAGCGCATGTGGCGACATCCGACCGCCCGCGCGCCAGAAAATCAACGCGAACACTCCGGCTGCGACGACGAGCACCAGCGCGTCAATGATCCCTCCCCATAAGCGTCGGCTCAGCGGAGCCAGATGCAGATCAAGGGGAGCAGGCGCCACCTCCGGTTCTTCCCGTTCGGGCACCGAGTCGAAAACCATTTGGGCACGCTGGGGCTCGATGCCCGAGCCAGGCTGTACGTCCCCTGATTCGAAGTCCGATGACTGCGGGGGATCCTCCCGCCCGCCGATCTCCGCGCCTTCGAGCGCATCGCTCCCGGGGTGCCAAGCTCGGGCATCAGTCGACCCGCCTAGTTCCGCATCGACCCCTGGGCCGCGCGAAGAAGGAGCTCCAGGAGTATCCTCCGCCGCAAACGCGGAGTCGTCGGCGCTCGGCTCGTCGAAATCAAGTTCCAAATTAGCACTCGATCCGGAGCCTCCCCGGATGCGCGCGCGGCGGCGCCGGAAGTTCTCAACGCGCTGGCTCAGCTCTTCCCTCCAGGCGGGGATATCGGCTTCTGGAGGATGAATTGGCGCAGGGGAGGGAGTGCCTAAACCCATTCCGGGGGCCGTGCCGATGGGGATTTCATCGACAGGGGTCGCCTCTACAATCGGCGGCTCGGGCGACGGACTAGCCGGCTCCGAAGGGCTTTCTCCGGAAAAGAGGCCCAACGGGTCGGAGGGCTTTCCTGAACCTGGCTTCGATTGGAAGCGACGCCCACACCTCTTGCACTGCGTGAGGCCGGGATAGCTGACGAAACCACATTTCGGACACTTCACTGCGCTGCTTCCATCCTCCCGGCAGCGTTTACAAGGCCTAAGAGCATCTTAACAAAACCCCTCGGCTGGGACAAAGCGCTTTCG
>JBHLRC010000234.1:0-3548 GCA_048882965.1 Candidatus Thorarchaeota archaeon | reverse complement strand
AATTATACACTTGACTTTGCAGGAGTCTATAACACATCAGGGACATCGATGTCTCACAAGATTTCGTGGGAAATAGATCCTAGTTTTATTCCAGGAAGTTACTGGCTTAACATGTCAGTTGAAAGCAATCTAATTCTGAAATCAACCTACAATGTGAGTATAGGTGTTCAGGGGATTGTCGCTGCCCAAATACTTCAACCTTCTCCAGGTTCCTCGTTCACGCAAGGTGACACCATCAATTTTGTTGTTCGCGTTAGGGACAATGAAACCTCGTACATCACTGGTGCGACAGTAATCCTGTTTCTACATGGAACTACTTACCCACTTATTGAAACAAGTGAGGGGATCTATGGAATCAATGTCACAACCACAAACCTACCCTTGGGTGAATACAGTGCACAGATAACCGTTTCAGGATCTTTCATGGAAACTCAGCAACTAGCAATTGGATTTGACATAATAGGAAACGCAATTATCGAGGTGGATACAGACCCGGAGGTCTTACTCAACTATGAGAATGCCACATTTACAATCACCGTACAAGACCAGTACGGTAATCCAATCAACGGATATGACTACTTGCTCGATTTTGCAGGAGTATACAGCATATCAGGAAGCTCTGATTACTTCAAACTCTATTGGACGGTCATTCCAGAACTTGTTCCTGGGTCGTATACTCTCAATGTAACAATCTCAGGCCCCCACATACCTACTGATTCTAAGTCCTTCCAGTTTGGGGTGTTAAGCCTCTTAAATGCCACAATTCAATCGCCAGTTGAAAACACAACATATGTACAAGGTACAGATTCTGTACTCTTCAAAGTAGACCTGTTGGATATGCTTGACAATATTATGGATGGTGGTTCGGTTTCTGTCCTCATACATGATTCATTCTTCTTTCTAACGGATCATGGGAACGGAACATATTCACGTATTGTTTCAACTGCAGGATGGGCAGCAGGTATTTACAATTATACACTGTCAATCGATCATCCATACCTAGCAGAGGAAGCCACAATCAGAGGAACAGTAGAGATTCTCGCAGAGTTGGAATTCCGAGTAGAATTTACACCTGAAGTACCCCAACAAGAAGAATTGTTGAACATCACTATTGGGGTGACTGACAAATATGGAAACCCTGTATCGAATTTGGTCATTACAGTAATCTTCCAGAACCAGACCAAGCTGGCTGTAGAAACAACTCAGAGCGGAGAGTATGTCGTAAGCTATGTTGTTGCAAGTCATGGATATGGCATGGAGGATATTGTTGTAGCAGCGGAGGGAGTTAGGTGTGTTCCATTTACAGCATCAAAATTATCAGAAGTGCCAGTTGTAGTAGCGGTGCCACGGATAGCTTTGGATGTTGATGTATTCGCTCCTAGTTTCATTGTTGTCTTTATAATCAGCTTCGTAGGTCTTGTGATCTACTTCAGAATTTCATCTGGTCTATCGTTCACCAGAGGATCGCAAGAACAACTTCTTAGAGGATTACGGAAATTAGACTACTTGTATGGAGTTATTGTTGGACTTGCTGGTCTCACTATATTCCATTCATATGTTTCTGCAGCGTCCGGCGATTTCGGCTTGGCGGTGCTTGAGAGCATATTGCTATTGGGTATCTCACTAATTCTGTATGGTATTTGGTTGTACAGAGATGCATCCTCATCGATTCTCTACACACAAAAAATTAGCAGAAGAAGGATGGTCCTTGGACTTTGGCATTTGATATTCGTGCCAATTGTTATCATACAGATTTTTGATTGGGGTCAGAATATCGAATGGTTGAAGTACTATGTGTTGGACAATGTCTTTCACTTGGGAGAACTCCGAATACCAACCATAATGATGACCATCTTTGCAGCCTACTTATCCTCTATTGTGATAGTCGTTCTGAATCTTTACAGAGAGATTAGCAAGGGAATTTCAAGACTTAACGAGATGGCAGTCCTAGGAACACCACCAATAGTTGTGGAACAGGAGTGCGCTGATCTTGTCGAGAGTTTGGGTTCATCCATCCGTATGAAGTTCTTCATGTTCCTTGTTGTCCTGGCCGGAACCACTGTTCTCACAATGGACTTCCTCAGGAGCTACTCATTAGGTGTCATTGTGTTGTTGCCAGTGGTGTTTCTGCTAGTGATACCATATGCATCCTCTAAGATGGCACGGGGTCTCTCAAGAGCGTCAGGCGTTATGAAAGGCAAGAGAGATGAAGAGAGACCTCTCACTGAGATTGCTGACGAAAGTATCGAAGTGGAGGAGCGCAAAATCGCTGAAGAAGCAGAAGAGGACAAAACATCTGAAGCCATTGAGGAAATAGAGGCAACAGTTGACAAAGATAAGATGCGTTTAACCAAAGCTGAGATCATAGAAATGCTGCCAGATGAGTTAAAGGAACTAATGAGTATTGATGAGCTTGAGAAACTCAATAAGGCTCAGCTTTTAGAGCTCTTACCTGTAGATGAGGAAGACATAGAATAAACAGGGTTAGGAGATGACTGTTTAGCAGGCAGTTTCTCAGAAGATATGCATCTCAATAGGGATAGTGGGCATTAACACAGTTAATTATTCTAATTTCCTCTAAAGTAATCCTTAATATACTATGAGTCGAACTTCTTACAGGGTCTGGTACAGAGGGCTTCAAACTCCCCTCCTAACCACGCGAATACCTACAAAGTAGGATACCTACTTTCCCTTTTTACCTCTGTACCGGCCTATCTTCTCTCTTGTTCTCGTGCTCTTGCCATTGCTCGTTTCATCCTGTCTGAATCCCAATTCCTCAGTCTGTTACAGATGAAAGCGCAGATTGGAATCAAGGATAAGACAAGAATCCACGAAAACAGATTCAAAAATGGTCTAAGATTTGTGCTTCCGCTCCCCGCTATTGCAATGGCAAGACCTCCCGTCATGGCCCAACTGATGATGTTGACTACAAATGAACCAACACAGATCTTTTCATCACGTTTCATTGGCTTTATCTTTGGAGGTTCTGGTTCATCCATCATAGTACAACACAACCCGACAATTTTCTACACCCTCATAATCCGATGAAAACCTGAAATGTTAGAACGCCTATTTACTTTTCACACATGTGCAGACCAAACTTATTCTTCTATCTAGTATTTTGAGCTACATGTAGAAAGATTGATACTAATTCAGATTCACGTTCAGGAAGAGATACTGATGAGAAGCAGAGGACGAGGACCACGCAGATTTTCACGAAGAATATTCAGACCATTACGACCCTTCGCAAGAAGAAGAAAAACTAGGATTGCCAGAAGACTTCTCCGGATAAGTGCTGGGACAGCAATGCTATATCTAATTGCGGGAACCAATCGAGCTGTCAAATTGGACAGAGAAGATGTGTATAGGCTCGAGAATGACGCAAAGAAGTCTGTTGATGAGATGGATGAAGAGGAACTTGTAGAAGCGATGGAGCGACTTGGTATAAGATCAATCTCATTGACCGATGAAGAGAAACAACTTGTCCTGGTTGTATGTCCATATTGTGGACACAAGAACGAGCAGGGTATCACCAAATGTCAGAATTG
>JBHLRC010000233.1:0-3566 GCA_048882965.1 Candidatus Thorarchaeota archaeon | reverse complement strand
TGGTCTTTGGCCTGATCTTCATGGTGGGCCAGATGATGTGGCTGACGTTCTCCCTCATCCGGAACGAGGTCACACCCGTGTTTGGACTGGCAGCAGGTGACCCGAGCGTGGTGCTCCTGACCGCCTCACAGCCCCTGGCATTCATCATCCTGTCTATCCCCATGGGTTGGTTGGCTGACCGCAAGGGGCTCGTCATCGTAGCCGGTCTCGGGGCAATCATCCAGACTCTCTTCGGAGCCCTCAGAATATTCCTGCTTAACGACTTCCTCATGGTGTTCGTCTGTCAGTTCGGTCTCTCAATCGGCTCCGTCATGATCCAGAACTGTATCGTGTACCTGAGCGTGAGCTGGTTCCCGAAGGGCGAGAGAGGCTTGGCGAATGGTGTCAGCACCCTCTTCATGCTGCTCGGTATGCTCCTTGGGACTGCCCTGAGTTTGATCCTGTGGACCGCACCCCTCTATGGAGAGCCCGGCTTCACTGTAGCCTCGGCACAGGCAAACGTGAACTCCATCCTCTACTTTGACACTGCACTGGCAACCATCCTGACCATCGTCTTCTTCGCAGTGGCCCGAGACAAGCCTCCGCATCCACCGGACATCGACGTGCTCGCAGAAGCCACACCCAGCGTACGAGGCATGCTGAAGGACAGGAACGTCTGGTTCATCTCTCTGGGCTTCTTCGCAGGATTTGGTATCTTCATCGGCCTCACTGCGATCATCGAAGAACTCCTCCTGAGTCTGGGCATCCCCGTCGCGGCAGGTCTTGGAAGTCCGGTCATTGTAATGGTCCTCCTCATGGTGTTTGGTATTATAGGCGCCATCGTTGTACCAGCGATCTCAGATAAAGTGCAGCGGAGAAAGCCATTCCTCATGGTGTCCCTGATAGTGGGCATCATCACGACATTTATTGTGGGGACAAGCACCATCACTGGGCTGACCTACGTGTCATCGGCAATTCTAGGCTTTTTCCTGATATCCGTCATGCCCGTTGCCCTCTCCATGCTTGAGGAGTTCAAATCGGTGGGACCCGAGCTGGCAGGGGCAAGCACCGGTCTCGCATTCTGGTTTGGCAACCTTGGCGGGTTCCTTGGGACCATCCTGTTGGAGGCTCTGCGAGTAGGAGACTCGTACTTCTACTCTATAGTGTACCTCGTAGTGGTGATGGTGATTGCGACCGTGCTGATATTGACCATCCCTGAAACCATAAAGCGGGAAGAGAGTGCACCATAATCCAGTATCATTGGATACAACTCTAGAGATGTATCTCAAATGTTAGTCGAGATACATCCATCAGATACTCAACAAGCTGCTCGTCGGTCTTGAAGAAGGAACTACTGGCAGGGGCCTTGGCAATGAGGCCAACAAAGCCAAACACCAGCGTAACTCTCTCGAGGAGATCCCTCTCAGAGAGCTCAGGATATACTTGAAATCTGTTGATCCGGCGAGCCAGTTTCTGGAAGAACTCAGCAACGATTGGCCCCAACACTTCTTTGAACTGAGAGTCTGAACCATGACTGTATTCCAGAGCAGTCAGACTGAATAGACCTTCACGATGTCCGCGAAGATAGCTGAATATGACACGCTTCCAAAAATCATCGAAAGTTCCCTCTTCAAAGTCATCCAGAGAGATCATCTCCATGAGTATCTGATTGTTCCTTGTGATTATCTCTAGCAGAATGTCACGCTTCCCATTGGGAAAATATCTGTAGACAGTGCCAATACTCAGATTGGTTCGGTCAGGAATCTCATTGACGCTAAAGCCCGCGTAGCCCTTCTCCTCTATTAAAGCCACGGTGGCTTGAACGACTGAGTCTATCTTTGACTTCTTGTCACGACGAAACTTCTTTGATTTCCCGACCATATTGCTTCAGCTTGCAGTACAGAGAGTCACCTATAAAGCATTCGTTACTGAGTTATTGCTCAGTTGTTCATGTTTTTAAGTGAGCAGTTACTCATTTATTTATGTGAATACAATGTCATTCAATGTAGGAAGATCATCATTCAATTTTGAAATTTTTAAGGACAAAGAGATGAACTGGGTGTTCAAGAGAACACTCGAGTTCATGGATGAGCAAGCAGCAGAGATTGCCGAATGTCTATATGTAGCGAGCAGGATTGACGAAGAGAATGGAGAGAGTTGGATAGACGAGTGGTCTTCACTTGCAGCTAGAGTTGAGAAGCTGGGTGATGAAGCACTCTCCAGAGGTCATAGTATCAGTGCCAGAGAAGCATTCATGCGAGCATCAAACTACTATAGAACAGCAGAGTATGGTACACTCCCATCTCATCCAAAGTTCCATGACTTATGGGAACATAGTGTGAGCAGTTTCCGGAAAGCTTGTCGTCTGTTTGATCCACCAATTGAGATCCACACGGTCAGCTTTGAGGACAAGGAACTCCCTGCATATTTCTGGCGTCCAAATAGCTTGGACTCAACACAACCCACTCTTATTGTGGCTGGAGGAAACGACTCTTCATTGGAGGAGCTGGTTTTCTGGGCAGGAAGGGCTGCGGTGAGAAGGGGATATAACTTCTTCGCCTTCGACCATCCTGGTCATCGAGGAGCTGTCCACCTGTATCGCGACTGTGTGAAGAGGGCTGACTATGAGGTCCCATACAAAGATGCGATTGACTTACTACAAACTTTGCCTGGAGTAGATGAGCGTATTGCCATGACAGGTTATAGTTTTGGAGGTTATGTTGCAGTAAGAGTTGCCATGTATGATGAACGTATCAAGGCAATCGTACCAAACCCCCCACAGATTGACCATGGAGCATCAGATCAGTTCTGGGGAGGCTTTGTACAGAAGATCCCAACATTCCTCCTCAATTGGGCGCTTAAACGCAAGCTTGACCGAAGACCAGTCACCAAGGCAATGACCATGTACACGTTATGGGCATTGGGCTTTGATCATGAGTCGTTGGTGGAACTAATCAAGGATGAAGATGCGATTTCAAAAGCTCGCTCGATGAAACAGGAGTGGGATATCAAGAGTGACCTTCATAGAATCACATGTCCAGCCCTAGCACTGGTTGGAGGAGGAGAAGGTGAGGTGTTCGAAGAGCAAGCCAAGGAGTTTCTCTCATTGATATCATCAGACGAGAAGAAGATGCACATCTTCACGCTTGAGGAAGATGGGTCGAACGATCACTGCCAGCTCGACAATAGAGCACGTGGTAATCAGGTGATGTTCGATTGGTTAGATGATGTATTTCATTTACATGTGAAGTGATATCATAAAAGAGAGGCTGCTCGTTTCTGAACCAATGAAAGTTCTACGCTAGGGCATGAAGCGAGAAGAGAAGAACATCACTTTAGACTACGTTTCAGACCCCACTCACACGCACCGAACAGGAGTAACAGGAAGAGTCCGAGTGCCCCGATGTTAACTAGAGGGCCTAACAACCCAGGAGCTAGAGAAGTTCCTAGTTGCAAGGCGTTGATTGAGTAGGTAAGAGGCAACAAGTAAGCAATCACTTGGAGCACAAGAGGCATGGTCCCAACAGGGATGAAGACCCCACAGAGGAATACCATTGGAAACCGGAAGAAGTTAGAGAGTGTCTGAG
>JBHLRC010000232.1:0-3607 GCA_048882965.1 Candidatus Thorarchaeota archaeon | reverse complement strand
GTCCGTTTCTGAAAATCCCCTTTACTATTTTCTTCGATAAAGATTATATGTTTTAGACTCTAATTATATCAGAATAAGTAGGAGTTCTCACAATTCATGCCCCAGAGAGATGATCTATTAGAAGTTCTAGGTGTTTGGTTGATTTTTGCCTCGATTATCCCTTGGATTTACTCACTCCCTGTATTCTCCAGTTTGATACTTGGATTTCCCTCAAACATGGCTGTGTCTAGTTATTGGTATCTTTTTTCCCCTACTGTTGTTATTCTCCTGAGTTTAGGTCTGATTAAAGGAGTATCTTGGTCTCGGTATGGTTTGATAATCTTCATACTACTTGGCTTGCTGTTTAACACAAATCCTGTTGGAATAACTTATGATGTCATTATAATTGGTCTTCTACTTTTCAGCAATACTCCTGCTAAGTTAAGGGAAACATCCAATCTACAAGGAAACGAGAATCATACCTTGGAATCAATTTAGTTTTGACCATATCAAACCTAATCAGAAGTAGGTCATAGTATTTACTCCATCCTCTTCAAATTAGCTATCATAAGCTCTGCAACACAAGAATAATCTCTGCGAAAATGGAAAATCATTAAGAGGTTTCACAATAATAGAGAATCGTATAGGTTAGTAAGAAAAAGTAGATTACTTCATATCTTTAGGGATTGTACTTTTATGACACAGAAAAGCAGACCGAGTGAGATTCTCGGGGTCTTCTTTATCTTTGTTTCTCCAATACCCGCAGTATTCTTTGCCTTTGATTTTTATCCATGGGGGTTTCCAAGCTTCTCTTTCTTCTCTTCTCTCTTTTCACCCGACCAAATCTTCCTTCTTTATTCTACTTTTATCATGATTTTTCTTGGCTGGTGTCTTACTAACAAAGAGAAATGGGCAAAAGAGGCGGCAATTCTGTTCACAATAGTAAGTATACTCATGAGTCTATTTTCGTTTTGGTTGTATTCTGAACAAGCATTCTATTCATCTTCCAGATGGATTGAAAGCCTAATTTGGATGCTGGCGAACATCCTATTCCTTGGAGTTTTACTCTCTGATTATCCATTAAACTCTCCCACTTCTGATGAATCATCTATTTCATAGAACTTTGAATATCTACGGATTAGGTAAGAGTTAGGTAAGTAGATTAATTAGATTCATCTGCACTCCGAAAAGTCGTCTGAGGTGAAGTGGTTGTCCGATGAACAATTCATTGAATTTTACAAGAAGAGAACTAAAAACTCAGCTGAGCTTTTCAAGAAGTCTATACCGATGCTGGTTGGGGGTATCGGTGGTTCTGCTCCTTCATATGATCCATACCCCCTCTATGTCAAGAGAGCAGATGGATCAAAGATTTGGGATGTAGATGGAAACGAGTACATAGACTTCAATCTTTGTTGGGGTGTGCTTCTTGTTGGTCATAAACACCCACTTATTGTGAGTGGGTTGGTTGAGCAGATTGAAAATGGGACTATGTTTGGATTGCCTCATGAGGAGAGCATTGAAGTCGCTAATGCTCTTAGAGAAAGATTTCCTATTGAAAAGATTCGATTTGTCAATTCAGGCTCAGAGGCTACTCTCTATGCCATTAGACTTGCAAGAAGATATAGTGGAAAAGAAAAGATCATCAAGATCGAAGGCGCATATCATGGTGTTTCTGATTCTTTGCATATTAGTAAGAGACCTACGTTAGGAGAAGCAGGTCCTTACCAGCGACCGAGTAGAATTCCATATGGTGAAGGAATAACAACGGGCACTACAAAAGACACGTTGATAGCGCCATTCAATAATGCTGAGATTGTCAAGAGTCTGCTTGATGATAATCTAGGAGATGTCGCCGCAATAATTGTGGAACCTGTCATGATGAATGCTGGCGTAATTCCTCCAGAAAAAGGATATCTAAAGGAACTCAGAAAACTTGCTGATGAGTATAATGTGGTTCTGATTTTTGATGAAGTTAAAACTGGTCCCAAGATTGCGTACGGTGGGGCTACTGAATATTTTGGAGTAACTCCAGATTTGATATCGCTCGCAAAAGCAATTGGTGGGGGCTTACCTCTTGGAGCTTGTGGTGGAAAAGCAGAGATAATCGATGGAATCGATGAAGAGGGCTTGTTTGGGACATTTTCCGCAAATCCCATGTCGATACGAGCAAGTAAGATTACGTTGACTGATATTCTCACAAAGGATGCTTATTCAAAACTCGAAAGCTTAGGGAATGATCTTCTCAAAGGTTATCGCGAAATCATCAAAGACCATAAGTTGGATGCGATTGTCCAAGGTATAAATGCGTGTGGAGGAATTCTATTCACCAATACTCCAGTTAGAGACTACAGAACTTGGACGACAGTAGATAAGATTCGAACTCATAGGTACTGGATGTCAATGGCAAATGAAGGGATTATTCCAATGGCGTATGGTGCTGATGAGGAATGGCTCATTTCAGTACAACATACAGAGGCGGATATTCAGAACCACCTCGAGGCATTCAAGAAGGTGGCACCGACTATTTAGAATATTGTTCAAAGACCTTCATTGTTCACTGAACAAGGCGCAGTATAGTTTGTTCAATATCCACTATGTAAGGCGCTAATAGTTGCACCACAATACCCACATTCGATGTCATAGCCAATCTCTAATTGATGAACGTCCTGCTTACTTAACTTAGAGCTGCAAATTGGACACAACCAAGATTCAACTTTCTGGTCTAACAGATATCTTGGTGCATATCTTTTCATTCTTCGGACAGTTGGGTCAGGTGTATTTACCCACTCCCACCAAGAACGACGACTCACATCTCCTGTTTGGTCAGTGAAAGATGCTACACGTCGTGAAACAAAGGTCAGGGTGAGTATAACAAAAATCAGAGTGAAAAGTACAATGGCGACTGTAAAGTATTGAACTTCAATAGGTATGTTTTGTTGCATCAGCGAGTTCATCCATCACTTACTTGAAGTTGAAAAGCAACAATGGCATTGTGGTATTTCTAGGAAGTAGTACATTGAAGTTAGGTAAATCAATTCCAATCTTCACCCAAATAAACTCATGAGTTGAGATAAACTCTTTGAGAAGGATTGATTTTAAACTGGAATCATACCTTTAAAGCTGGACACACATTTGCACTGTCTTGAACAACCAATACACTGCATTTAGTTCCCATTTTCTTAACAGCTTCATTAATTGCCTTCTGTGGGTCTGTGAATCCTTTGATGAACATACGTTTTAGCTTTGTTTCTGAAATCCTTGTGATCATCCAGATTTCCTTGTCCTCAAGGAATGTGGGAATGGAGCCCACCTTGTGCCATCCAAGCTGATAGTTGGACTTGATTTCTTCGAATTTTGCCGCTAGTCCTTCGGGGGTACTAGCTGACTGGAGCATTGCTTCGTAATCCTCTGGTCCAATCCCATCATAGCATGACGCAATAAGAATCATTATTCCTCCAGGCTTGAGGGCATATAGACAATTCTCGAACCCCTTCTGTGCTTGGTAGAGATTCTGATCTAGCGGAGAGTGTACGACAGAGACCAGAATATCTGGAGCTTCATTAATTGGAGGTGCATATACTTTCTTCGCAAGCTCAGCTCCCTCATACAATAAATCAAAAATGTTTCC
>JBHLRC010000231.1:0-3616 GCA_048882965.1 Candidatus Thorarchaeota archaeon | reverse complement strand
ATGTTCGCTCAGGAGTGATTTTTGCACGGTCACTCAGCGTCAAGTTAGGCAAAGAAATTGAAACATTTGTGGACGAAGGCAGACCGATCTTGGGCATCTGCAACGGCTTCCAAATCCTAGTTGAATACGGCTTGATTCCTGGTTTTGATGGCACAAGCGCTTACCCAGAAGCAGCGCTTACAACGAATGTGCCGCAGGGCTTCAAGTGTCAATGGATTTACCTTAAAAACGAGAACAAAGGAAAATGTCTCTTCACCAGCAAAATGCCCGCCGGAAAAGTTCTGCGGATGCCCATTGCGCACGGTGAAGGCAGGTTCCTGTTCCCAGTGGAGAAAGAGCAGCAAATGCTCGATAGGCTTATTGATGAAGACATGATGGTTTTCCGCTACTGTGACCAAGACGGCAAAGTTGCCGACGGTAAATACCCAACTAACCCGAACGGGGCTTTCCATGACATTGCGGGTATCTGCAACAGGGAAGGAACTATTTTTGGTTTGATGCCGCATCCTGAAAGGGCAATGTACTGGTGGCAGCAGCCCGACTGGAATAGGCAAAAGCAGATGCCACAGTACGGCGACGGAAAGCTCGTTTTCGAAAGCCTCATCGACCATTTAGCCAAGAAGTTCTAAGTCCTTGGCAAACGGAAGCCCAGCTCGGGCGCCCATTTGCATGACGCAACGGGAAGCTACAAAGTTCCCTAGCCTGCCGCACTCCTCAAGACTTTTTTCGTTGATTAAGCCGTAAAGGAAACCCGCGCAAAACGCGTCCCCTGCGCCAGTCGTGTCCAAAACTTGCACTTTAAAGGAGTCTATCCTGTGCTGTTCATGCCCGTCTGTGACGTAGCAGCCGTCGGCGCCAAGCTTGACAGCCACAATTTTCACGCCTTTTCCAACCATTAAATCGGCACCTTGGCAATAGTCAATCTTCCCGGTCATGAGTCTAAGCTCGAGGGCGTTAGGCATCAAAACGTAAGTCCTTCTTAAGATAGGTTCCAGAGTTATGTAGTCTCTTCGTGCGTATAAGGCGCCAGGGTCGAAGCTAACCTTGACGCTGTTTGGGATGTTGTCCAAGAGTTTTTTCTGTGTTTGGAATGACTTTTCTCCGACGAATGAGGTTAAATGCAGAAACTGTGCTCGCGAAGCGTATCTTATGTTTACTTCATTCAACGCTATGGTGTCGTTAACGCCTGAATTGATGTACAGTGCTCGTGCGCCTTTCTTGTCTACGAAGCCTAAGACTGCGCCGCTTTTGCCCTGTTCCGCATAGATTAAGCCGTTGACATCAACTCCTTCTTTGCGGAAATCCTGGGATAGCAGGTCGCCTTCTCTGTCGCAGCCTACTTTACCGATGTACCCTATTTTGCACCCGAGCCTTGCTAAGCTGACAGTGGTGTTTGCGGCTGACCCTCCGCAGGTTTCCGCGTAATCTTCTATGAAGCTTTCCTCTTCAGCCTTGGCAAGCCTATTCACTCTGAAAAGCTTGTCCACGTTAAGCGCACCAAAGCCCACAACGTCAAACCCGCTCATGGAAACAACTCTCTCAAGTGAATTCTAAACTCACCCAGTTTGCCCCCATAGTTGCCAGCGGAGATACGAACCACGCCATCAACATTCACCACCGCGTCAATTCCTGCCTTCATGGCTTGCTTAACAGCTTCCATTGAAATGCCGTTAATCACTATCTCTGGAACGTAACGTACGCCGTCGGGGACCAAGGAAGCTTTGCCCAGCCTCGGTTTAAGCGATGAGCAGTACGGATGGTTTATGGTGGGTCCTATTGCTGGGAAATGGGTTTCGGGCTTTGATCCCGCGGAGCAAACGTCAAACGGCGTGACCACGCCCTCAACCTGATGTATCGCTTCCAAAGCGTTTTCGCTCGCCTTCTTTACGGCGTTCTTCGTCTTGCACATCACCCAAAAGTTGGCACCCATGACGCCGCGGGCATAACCTAAGTACCGTTCGATGACAAAATCGGGAACCATCAACGGAACCACGATAACCTCTCTGCCATGGCGATTTTCCATCCACTCGTAGCCATCGCCACAGTGCCCCACTCGTTCCAACATGTCAATTTTTCCCTCGGCAGTGGGCAACGCGTCAAAAACCGCTGTGAAAGGCTTAACCAGTATGTCTTGGCGGATACGATAAGACAGCTCAGTTTCAAACTTATTTAACAACTCCGCCAGCGGTTTCTCGCGGTTTAGTGCTCCCCAGAACTGCAGCACCGCACCCTTGCGGTAGTCTGGCGTTTCGTTTTCGCTAAGCCACTTCTCGACTCCGCCTTCCACTCTGCCAATCACTACAGAGGGCGTGGCGGTCGAATCCTCAGCCGCACCACGCAACGTGTGTTCATCATCCGCCGTCACAATCACGCGACAAAAGATTCCAGCAAAAGCTTCCGCATACGTATCCTCAATTTCAGTTTTTGCTGCTGTTTTACCCGAGTTTTCCAATTGCCTCTCCTCTGACTCTTTTTCTAAACTCGCTACTTTCTTCTGCTAGAGATTCCATATTTTCCGCTGTTACTATTTGAACCTTGGGCAAGGCTTGAGGATAAAGCGTAAAAAGGTGATCCAGAAGTGAGAGGCTGACCACTCCGCTTCGTTCAAGAGACTGCAGGTTCCAGTTCTCCACTAGATCCAGGGTGGCTTGTTTTCCTAGCCTGCAAAAAACGTCGGCGATTACGGCTGTGATTATGCTGTTTACGGACAAAACCGCGATTTCCGCGTTCCTCACCGCGTAGGTATTTCCGTTAAAGGAAATGGTTAACCCGCATTTTTCTCTGACAAGCTGAAAAGCCTCCACATCGGTTATGCTGTCGCCCACGTACATCACGTCCTCTAAATGCGCACCCACCTTGCCAACTGCGTCCTCTATGGCGACTGCTTTTTGGCTTCCACCCACAGTGGTTACTTCAGAGAATATTCTGCCTAACTCCATGCCTGCGATTTCGCTCCAGAAAATCGTGTCCAGCTGCCTAATCGTCTCTTTGTCAGCAGTAGAAAAATCGTCTATCCCTGTTGCTTTTTGGGGGATGGCTATCACCGGCATCTGCACGATTTCTTCTGCAATTTTTCTTAGTCGCTTTTCTTCTTTTTCTTTAATGTCGTATTTGTCGAGGTTCAGTTTGGTACAGTAAGTGTTTTCGTAGGGGAAGCTAAGGGCTTTGCAGAGCGCCTTTATGTAGTGCTCGTAGCTGGTGCTGATTATGAAGGCGCTGGCAACTGACCGCGCATGTTGAAGAGTGTCTTCGATGTTTGCGATCAGGATGAGATTCTGAGCGGAAAAGTCTTCCATCTGCCTGTCAGTTACGCCGTACGCTTTTAGGAAGGGCAAAATCATCTTCAGTGTGCTGCCAGCTGAGTAACCTGGCTTTTTCAGAACGGCTGCCAGTCCGTCGTCGTACTTGCTTATAAGCGTGAAAAGCTTGTCGCCGTTCGGAACAAATTGGGCTGTGATTTCGTAGGCGTTGTCGTTTTTGCTTATTGGTCCTTCACAGTCTGATATGAAGACGCGCTTCAAGGCTTGCTCCTCAACTGTTCCATGTGGCTCACGCTCTGCGCTATGTGCTCCTTGGAAGCTATGTCGGTTCTGTTCCACAAAGCGCCCCCTTCAAT
>JBHLRC010000230.1:0-3633 GCA_048882965.1 Candidatus Thorarchaeota archaeon | reverse complement strand
GATCAAGTGCCAAGGATTGTGCTTGAAACAGTCTTCAACAGTACGCTCACAGAAAAGGGAAGAGGTGTCTTACTCGCTTCATTTGCCCCGAAGAATGCAAAGGAGATTGGAGTATCAGCCTTTGCAGATGTGGGGCTTCCTTTTACACTCGCACAGATAAATGAGATCTTCAATCCCGAACAGATACATCTCTTTCTTCAGGATTATCGTTGGTATAATCCCTTGAAGACCATCTTACAATCATTGTCTGAAGACAGCATTCTGGATAAATTGGTCCCGGACCTGATTGGGAGAGAAACAGACACCAAATTGGACCTTTTCTATGGTGAGGAGATCTTTGCTTTCTCGCATGACACCTGTGAGGAGAGAGTGGGGACTGTTTCATCATACCTCAACAAGGGAGCTAGATTAGTGACCAATGATCCAACCCTTCCACTTGGAGAAGCCGTGAGTACCCCAGCATATGTCTTGATGCAGACTATTGAAGGATATCCGCAACCTCTCAGCAGGGACCAGATTGACAGAGCGTTCAGGAAACACTCGTTGACCATCCAGACCATAGGGGAAAACTGGATTATTGCAGAAAAGGGGGCAGTATAGAGTGTCTGAGAAACGAGCGGTGCGGGAATTATTTGTCATTCACAAGAGCGGATTGCCCATAACGCATGTTGGAACCGGACACATCCAGATTGACGATGCCCTCTTTGGAGGTCTTCTATCAGCAATCGAGAATGTAGGTGTAAGTCTTGGTCTTGAAGGCGATGTTTCACTTGACACGATCAGATTCAGAGCTTACGAAATGGTTTACACTCGAACTGAGAACAGTCTTGTTGTCCTTCTGACAGACCAAGACACTGGAGGGTTCTTGGAGAAGGCAAAGCCAGAACTTGAAGAGATTGGCAGAGAGATTGAGAGAGGAGGCTTCTTAGAGAACTTTGAGGTACGTTCCACCGATAAAACATCAAAGATAGACTCGGTAATCACCCGATATGCTCGTACAATCTTTGCGGAACAAGATGATGTGTTCTTCTGGGATGATGAGCATACTTTCCAGCTCTGCGAACATGAGAACGAACGATGGAATGGGAGAGCTTTGTTCAGGAACTATCTTTTACCATCCATGTTGATGAAGACCTTCGACCTCCCGATTGATGACATCGTTCTAATCTGTAACCTGCTGGAAGTCAAAAGGAGACCTTCAGAAATCCTTCAGGATCAGAGTTTGAGTACGAAGGACTGGGAACGTGTAGAGAATACTGTGAGACTGCTCCATATGTATGGTCTCGTTCAATGTTTCAAGTCAGCTGTTTGAGAGTTTGATTAATCATGAACGATGCAGCCGGAGACCGGGTGCGACGCATCTACAGCTCCTCAGCATTGCACTATCAGATGCTCCTGAAGTTCTATAGAGCACTGGGTGTGAACCTGAGGAAGTGGAGAGAGAGAGCCATCCAACGACTGCCGGACTTGAAAGAGCCGCGGATCCTTGATGTGAGTACAGGAACAGGCGCAAATCTTCCTTTGCTTGTGGAGAGATATCCAGACTACAGAGAAATTGTCGGGATTGATTACACACCTGCTATGCTGAAACAGGCAGCCCGAAGAGTCCGTGATTGCGGAATCAAGAACATCGAACTCAAATTGATTGATGCGAGAACGATGGCCTCGTACCTTGGTGGTTGCTTTGACTTAGTCATGTCAACTTATTCCCTCTCGATAATTCCAGAGTCATCCTGTGTTCTTCAGGAGATGAAGAAACTCACTTGTGACAATGGATATGTCATGCTTCTTGACTGTCAAAAGTTCAAAGGACTCTTGAAAATCTACAATCCACTCGCAATCTTTCTATCAACAAGACTCGGTGGGACTGCCCAGACCTACTCGGTCCCGGTGAGCGAGATTGCATCAAAGATGTTCAAGCCTGTTTCACGTCGACTCATGTACTCAGGAATGTTCTATGAGGACCTTTACAAAAAGAGAAGTTAGAGGTGTTGGAAAATAAACATCTCATATCCGATATTTCCCGACTCTATTTGTTGCTCAATCAGACCAATGAACCTGATAGCCTCAGACATCTTGTTCATTGTGTCCTTATCACCACCAACCTCTCTGAAGAAACGAGCTCTACCCTTCGCCTTTCGAGCGAGATTCTCCAGCAGGTCAGAATGGTCAGAAGCTGATAGAAGCCTGAAATCGGCCCTCTCAAACAACTTCACATATTCGTCTGCTGAGAGAGCATCAGCAACACAGGCGATCCGACCGAGAAGACTTCTCAGTTCTTCATCAAGTCCTTCATATTTCTGGACTGTCACGTCATTCATTCCAAAGATGCCCCCAGGTTTCAACACCCTCTTGATTTCCTGTACTGCTTGCCTCTTGTCATAGAATGTACACAATGAACACTCGCTTATCGCAGCAGAGAAGGAATTGTCATCATGAGGAATCTTGCCTGCTAGTGCCACTGTGAAGTCGGTCTTGTCACTGACTCGTAGGTCTTCAGCCACCTGGACTGCAGAGTCGATCATCTCCTGACTTGCATCAATTCCCGATACTCTGCAGCCCAGACTTCTAGCCAAGTAGGTTGTGGTCTTTCCATCACCACAGGCAATATCCAGAATCGTAGACTCACTGTCAATTCCCATCCTGTCAGCCATCAGTTTACTCAGTGCCAGACCACCGGGATGGAATATCCCGTCAAGAAGCTGCGACACAATTGGATGATTGTAGAAATCAGCACAACAAGCACCAATCTCCCCTTCAGCAGACTCATCCAACTTCATTGGCTAGCACCTCCTATGTCTGTGGAACATATTGTAATTACAGAAGGGAATCATCTTGCCATCAGGTTGGATGAGATGGATACAGCACTTCTGGGCTCGCTCCAGCTGGTATGTCTGTCTATCCATGAAAGAGTGTACAGATAGAATCTTGACAGACTTGCCAAGCACCTCCGGGATAGTCATGCCACATGCCTCACAGAACGCTTCTAGGTTGGTTTCGCTTCCTGGTACTGCCCTAGTTGAGAAGAGCTTTGTGAAGGCTTCATCCATCAGAACAGCCTCCTTCACTAGAGTCCGGTCTCGTGCATAGTCAATATACTCATCCACATTCACGATGTCGGTGAGCGGCGTGACCTCCTCATCATCAACCAGAACATAAGCTATTGCAGTACAGTGGGGATGAGGGCAAGGGATTGGGCGAAAGTCAGAGACCTCCAACTCAGCATCTGTCTGGGATTCGATCTCTCTTAGGACCTGTGGAATTGTTGGTGCAGTAACACCAGAAGCACTAATGCGACCAGTGTGCGCAAGTGGTTGAAAATTCACCCCAAAGATCTTCCTCTGAGTAAGGGCATACCTGACCAGTGCACCAATCTCATTCATGTTCAGACCTTCAATCAGAGTGGGTACAAGGACCGTGGTCATGTTCAGTTCATTACAGACTTGAACAACTCGCTTCTTCTCTTCAACCAGGTCTCTTCCCCGAATCTTCTTTGATATCTCAGGATCAAATGTGTCAAACTGGAGGTATATCACTGGGTCAGTCTTTGCAAGTCCTTCAGCAAAGTCCTTCTCTAGAAGTCTGAGTCCATTTGTAGAGACCGCTACATCCTGAATGCCCAGACGCTTTGCG
>JBHLRC010000229.1:0-3651 GCA_048882965.1 Candidatus Thorarchaeota archaeon | reverse complement strand
CGAGCATCAGGGTCCCGATGCCGCCGATCCGATCGGCGATGGCGCCTGAAGCGATGCGGCTGATTACGCCGAAGCCGAGCATCAGGGACAACATCTCCGCGCCGCGCGCCGCGCCGTAGTCGAGGTCAACGCAATAGGCGACGATATGGACCTGCGGCATGGCCATGGCGATGCAGCAGGACAACCCGGCAATTACGAGTAAAGCTTGGACAAATGGCGCAGACCGGACTTTCTCCAGAAAGTTGGCGCTATCTCCCTTACCTGTAATAAGAATCGAATCGGCTCCCATCTGGTCGATCAGTTCGTGAGGTGTGCCTTCCACCACAATGCGTCCGTGATCGATAATACTGACTCGGTCAGCTAATGCCTCAGCTTCATCCATGTAATGTGTTGTCAGTAACAGGGTCAGACCGCTTTGTTCTTTCAGATTCTTAATATAATCCCAGATATTGGCTCTATTCTGTGGGTCAAGGCCCGTTGTTGGCTCATCTAGAAATAGAACCTCGGGTGAAGTCATCAATCCGCGTGCCAGTTCCAGTCTCCGTTTCATACCTCCCGAGTAGGTGTTTATCCTGCGGTTGGCAGCATCTTCCAGTTCCAATAGTCCGAGCAGTTCAGCTATCTTTTCCCGACGTTGTTTCGCCTTCTGACGGTAAAGCTTCCCATGGTAGTCCAATACCTGGCGACCCGTCAGGTCATCATCCAGAACCATTTCCTGAAATGTAACGCCGATCCGCTGTCTCACCTTGCCCGCTTGCCGCATTACATCAAATCCAGCCACCTTTGCAGAACCAGCAGTAGGTTCGATTAACGTCGTCAGAATAGATATTGTTGTCGTCTTGCCGGCACCATTGGGACCAAGTAAAGCGTAAATAGTACCAGCCGGCACAGAAAGGTCAACCCCGTCAACTGCCAATACATCCTTACCGTAACGCTTCGACAACCCACTGGTTTCGATGGCAATTCCGTTCTTACTTCCCATAGATATGAATCTCCTTTCCTAGCCTCTTGACAATATTTTTAACAGCTTAAGCCTTCACCTGATCTAAATCATTAAGTATGCGGTCTATCCAGGCAAGATCAGCCTCCAGATGGGCAACATTGTGACTGATCACATAGTGCCAACTAACGCCGTGGTCAGGTGCTTCCTTGAACTGTTTTAAGGCCGATTGAATCATTCCCTGCTTCTTTTCCAGTAACTCGCGGACTTCCGATGTAGATAACTGATTCATGAATGCAATACCGATATCATCATTGAAGTACGTTCGGGTAAATTCACCTAAATTATCACGGAGAAGCTGCAGGAAGTATGACTTACCCTTCTCTGTAATTTGGTAAACACGACGCTCTGGCCTCTTGCCTTCTCGCTCTGTCTCATGTTCTACGTAACCATCCTTCTCTAGCTTTTCCAGGGTGTAATAGACCGTTGATTTCTTGATATCTGCATACAAGCTCATGGCATGAGTCACATATTCATTAAGACGATATGCGTGTGTCTTACCGTCAAGAAGGACGCCCAGCAAGATTAACTGTTGTACCATATATCTTACCTCCTGCCTTTTAATCTAACTAGTATAGTCAGATTAGACTAATCTATCTAAACTAATTATAAGAAAGTCCTTAATGATTGTCAAGAGGGTAGGCAAATTTCCTTTGCAGGGGAAATCCCTTGTAGACGAAGGGTTACTAGGGCCAGACTATCATGTTTCACATTTACTCACATTGTGAAATAATATCTACATGAAGAGCTATTGGGTAGGACATTTTGTGAAACTAATCAGTATCTGAAGATTCCCCTCTTACTGCTTCATAGCCTTCCCTAACTAAGAAAACGACAGTTATCAAGCCTACTATTGGATCCGCTTGCCACAGGCCGAATAGATAATTCGTACCTAATCCAATAAGTAGAGCAAGGGACAAGAATAGGCATGAAAGGGTTTCCTTAGAGTCAGCAACCAAACTTCTACTCTTTAGTGCTTTCCCGGTTTTGTATTTCTGGTAAAACAAAATCGGCATTGCTATCAGGGAGATGATTGCTATAATAATTCCAAACAGGCTTGGCTCAGGAGTTTCCTGATATATAAGTTTCTTGATTGATTCATAAAGGATGTAGACAGCCAAAACAAAGAAGGTATATCCAACCAGCTTTGTTGCTTTCCTCTCTACGTGCTCTTCTTCTTCCTCTGATATTTTACCCTTCTTTCTGAATCTCCAAATCATAACACCACCAGATAACGATTCCACGAAACTATCCAGTCCAAATCCAACAAGGGCTATGCTCCCAGCATGTGAGCCAGCAATGATAGAGGCAATCCCTTCCAGTATGTTATATCCGACAGTAATATAAGATAGAAGAAGAGCTTTCCTGTTCAATTTTGAAGTCTCTGAAATATTCGTAGTCATGATGATATAGTAGCAGAAAGAATCATTTTCAATAAAGAGTGGGTGTTTAACAAAAATGCCTAGATCTTGAAGTGTAGATTAGACATATGTGGCTATCAACAATTAAGTTTTTGTTGAGCTTGGTAACAAACGCCCATTCTGTCACATTAACTCAAAACATGAAACACTGTGGAATCACGTAGTGCCTGCCATCAATTTCCCTTAATCGGTAAAATCCTCTATTCTTATAGTAGGTGTTATTACAAATATTATTTGCATATCGCTCAGGGTACTAACATTAGAAGGAGGTTCCACCATGGAAGGAGATAGAATTTCATATCACGAGTCAGTACGCCGGGTATACGATAGAATCAAAGAAGATGGAATGAATAACATCTGGGACAGGTATGAAGCCCAGGGAATGGGAGGTAATCCTGACCAACGTTGTCCATTCTGCATGGGAGGTGTTCGGTGTGACCTATGTTCTAACGGGCCTTGCAGGGCTGATGTTGCCAAGGACAAGAGGGGTGTCTGCGGCATCACCGGCGATGGTATGGCAATGCGCATGATGCTCCTCAGGAATGTATTAGGTGCTTCAACATACCATTATCACACTGAACAGACTATCAAGACTCTTCGAGCTACGGCAAATAATGAAACTCCTTTCAAGATAACAGAGAATGATAAGTTGAAAACCTTTGCCGGAAGGCTCGGAGTATCCACATCAGGTACAATTGAGAAAACGGCTCTCGCTCTATGCGACTTTGTTCAGACTGATTTCAATCGCAGTGCTGATGAACCGAGTAGGGTAGTTGAAGCTCTAGCACCTGAAGAACGCAAGGAGGTCTGGAGAAAAGTCGATATATTCCCCGGCGGAATCTACGGTGAAATGATGCGGGCAACGAGCTCGTGTCTTACAAACGTAGATGGCTATTATGTGAGTTTGGCACTTAAAGCAATGCGGATGAGCATTGCCATGGCTTACCAGAGCCAGATTGTGAATGAGTTTTGCCAGGATATTCTCTTTGGTCTTCCCAAGCCGCATCAGATGCGTGTCGACCTTGGTGTTCTCAATCCTGACTATGTCAATGTTCTCCCCAATGGACACGAACCCTTTCTCGGTTTTGCCATGGTTCAACTGGCAAGGAGGCCAGAGTGGCAGGAGAAAGCCGAGGCAGTAGGTGCTAAGGGGCTACGTGTTATTGCCAACATCGAAACGGGACAGGAAATGATACAGAGATGGGAAATGGATGATGCCTTCTACGGTTT
>JBHLRC010000228.1:0-3684 GCA_048882965.1 Candidatus Thorarchaeota archaeon | reverse complement strand
GTCTGTGTGGATTACTCCAGCAAACTCTTTGGCTGTTGTCCCCTCCGGGACAAGATACACATCAGGAAGCACATTACCATCACTATCTGTGAGTGAGTTAGCATCATGGACAGGATAAACAGTAATCATATGCAAATAGTCGAATACAGCACGATTCAGGATATTCTGTACTCCAGACCCTCCGAACTTCTTCAGAATTTGTTCTTTGATCTTCTTTAGTTGATCGAGCTCTGACTCCTTCAAGCTCTTCGCATTAAGAATTTCAAAGTCATCATCACCAGGGATATACTTGATAATCCCTTTCTTATCCAAATCTTTCAGAACTTTCTCTGTGAGAGCACTCACAGGAGCAACCAAGTAATCTGGGAAAGTTTCCTGTAGTCGATGATAGTTCTCCTCCGCCTTAGGTCGGTCAATCTTGTTTGCAGCGATAATGATGGGTTTTGAAATCTTCTGTAATGTCTTCACAAACTGCTTTGTTTCATCATCAGTCCATTTGTCAACGGTCTCTGCCTTGAGGTTTAAGCTTCTCATTGCTTTTAGGATGTGACCTCTCGTTATCTTCAGACCTGACAACTTCTCAAGAAGAAGCTCTTCGAGCTTTGCACCCTCAGACTTCACGCGACCAGTAATTCGCCTCCAATCCTTCTTAATAATGGCCAACATCCATTCTACAAGCTCCTCCTCGAGGAATATCACATCATCAACAGGGTCATGACTTCCAGCGTCAACTTCTTGTCCATCTGAATCAAGACCTCCACTTGCATCTACAATATGGATTAGGACATCTGCTTGTCTAAGATCATCCAGGAATTGATTTCCCATTCCACGACCTTCATGTGCCCCGGGAACCAATCCTGCAACATCTATCAGCTTGATAGGAACAAGTCTGACTCTATCGATACAGATTGAATTCTTAGGATTGTCTTCCACATCAAAATCAGCACAGGCACATCTGGTTCGAACATGAGTCACGCCAACATTTGCCTCTATTGTTGTGAAGGGATAACTTCCTACCTTAAAGTCGGTCATACATGCTGCATTTGTAAATGAGGTCTTACCACACGAAGGCTTTCCCACTATTCCGACGCTGAATCCCATCTCAGAGTTCTCCTTTGTTATTCATCCTATCACCTAACTAAGAGATAAACACTTCACTCTATGGTTTCATCTCATCAATAAAATGCGCATTTGAATAGTATTTTCCCTCCTCGCAAACGGTAATAAGAAACCTCGGCAATATCTATATGGGGATTAAAATGCACAGGCGAAGAAAAGGAGGCCGTGGTAGGTTCCCTATTCAACCCAAGATAGGTCGCAAGCCTAAAACAGAAAAGATGACCCCCGAACCTTCAGGTCAAGAAGTACCAATCCACATTGACCTGGCTGAAGCTGAGGTACTTCGACTCGTCGACTTGGAGGGATTATACCAAGAACAGGCTGGAAAACAGATGGGAGTCAGCCGAGGCACCATCTGGAGACTTCTAGCAAGCGCAAGAGAGAAAGTAACACGGTCAATCTATGAGGGAAGACCACTAGTGGTAGGTTTTCCGTTCGAAGAGGACACATGACAGATGAAGAGCTGCCGAGTTTACATTCGGCCAGCATCACCCGAATGGCCATTTGTTAAGTAGCTTATTTCTTACATTTACTTCCCTTTCCTTCCACTGCAGCATCCTCCAGTCCTATGTATTACTAACAGTTTAGAGGGACTTCAGAGTGCATCAAAATGAGACCTCAGGGATGCTGTAATACGCGGCTCCCTCTTATATAGAGAAACTGCGATTCTAACTCTTGGAGAGTGGATAGTATTCAGATGAACATGCGAAGCCGAATCGAACCTGTGGCCAATTATGTAATCAGACGCCCGGGTATACCTAGATGGTGGGACCCAGTGGCTCGACCACATGTTGCAGTGATCATGAGGAATCCCATGAATGGTGGAGCGATACGATACTTCCTCTCACAGTGTGGTGAGAAGGACGACTATGGACGCACATCCCTTGATGTGGGCGACATCGATGGTCTTCCTGAAGGCACTCTCCTTGAGGTACGATATAGTGCCACTAAGGCAAACCTGTACCAGCTTGAGAAAGTCGGTGCTGTGGCATGCTGGCGTTGGATAAATAGAAGTCAGGGTCTTCAAGGTTTCGAGACCGAATCACCAAACTGGAACTACACTGTTGACAGCTCAATCGAACCTAGTGGGTATGGATTATCATAGATATAATTGGTAACTTACGTTTTCGATTATAAACCATAGTTACTTTCCTTCTGGTAACTACTTTCCTTTTAACAATAGAATACGTACCATATTCTTGAGGCGTAAACAAGTGAAACCATTTGAAATCATGAAAGGCGTATACTGGGTTGGTGCATTAGACTACAACATCAGAAACTTTCATGGATATAGTTACACAACACATCACGGTACAACATACAATGCATACCTGATTGTTGGAGAGAAGATTGCATTAGTCGATTCTGTGATGAATCCGTTCACAAAAGAAATGCTGTCACGAATCTCTGAAGTGATAGACCCAACAACAATCGACTATATGATCTCCAACCATACTGAGATGGATCATTCAGGTGCAACTCCTGAGATCCTGAAGATAGTCCCTGATGCAAAACTAGTCTGCACATCAAAAGCAGTTGACCAGTTGAAGAAACATTATGATGATGGATGGAACATCCAGACTGTAAATACTGGTGATGAAATAGACCTAGGAGGCAAGACGCTTAGATTCTATGAGGCTCCCATGCTTCACTGGCCTGAGTCAATGTTCACCTATTATGTGGAAGAACAGCTATTGCTACCTAATGATGCATTTGGCCAGCATTACGCCACTGAGCAACGGTTCGCAGATGAGGTGGACCAATACATCCTCTGGCGAGAGGCTGAGAAATACTATGCAAACATTCTCTGGCCATTGAGTAGGATGGTCCAGAGGAAGATCGAAGAGGTCGTTGAGTTGGGCTTGCCAATCAAGATTATTGCTCCTTCTCATGGTCTAATCTGGAGAGAAGACCCACTTCAAATAGTCACTCGATATCTTGAGTGGGCAAAGGGTGAGCGGTTCCAGGACAAAGTGATCATCACGTGGGACACCATGTGGGAAAGCACAACAAAACTCGCTCGTGCTATGGCTGAGGGAGTTCAGAGTGAAGGGCTCGAACCAAAATTGAAACTCATTCCGCATAGCGACCGCTACGATATCATGGCTGACCTTCTGGAAGCCAGAGGCATCCTTGTTGGAAGCTCCACTATGCACAACAATGTTCTACCCAACGTTGCTTCAGTTCTTTCTGACATTGAACTGTTGAAACCTGTTGGTAAGAAATGTGCTGCTTTTGGTTCATATGGCTGGGGTGGTGGAGCTGTGAAGAAGATACAGGAGTCAATGGAGAAAGGAAAGATGGACATTGTCATGGATCCCTTCATTGTGAAGTGGGTACCAGATAATGCTGAACTTGAACAAGCCTTCAACTTTGGAAAGGAGTTCGCTAAGAAGGTGAAGTAGTCAAGTCTTAGAACCGCAATGAAACTCGTATAGCATCATTCAGTTCAATACTCGCTGGTTGGGGTGATAAAAGGTTCTCTCATTTACTTCAATATCGAACCTGTTTCAAACTACCCAATTTTGAACCGAATCTAGATGCTATTTCTTCAGCGAGTGAATG
>JBHLRC010000227.1:0-3724 GCA_048882965.1 Candidatus Thorarchaeota archaeon | reverse complement strand
GAGTACTGTGGTCGACTCTGTCATTCCTCGACTGCTGCAGGACTTGGACCCACAGTTGGTTCAGGCGTGATGCCTATCTCTCAGATGGACCTTGAAAAAGCTGATTGCATTTTCCTCGTGGGTATCAATCCGAAAGAAACCTTCCCCATGATGGCAAAACGGGCAATGAGGGCACAGAAAAATGGTGCTAAGATAATTGTCATGGATCCGCGCAAAACAATCACAGCGCGGGAACTTGGCGACATACATCTACAATTGGAAGCTGGAACAGATGTTCTCGTTTTCAACTCACTCATGAAGATAATCCTCGAGGAGGAACTTGAGGATAAGGACTTCATAGATGCTCGAACAACAGGGATTGAAGCGTTACGGGAACACCTTGCTTCATTGGACCTTCAAGAGATGTCAGATATCTCAGGAGTGTCAGTAGCGCAGTTAAACAAGGTAGCTCGTATGCTAGCAAAAGCAAAGACATGTTCTATACTATACAACCAAGGTCTCAACCAACACACCTCCGGGAGTGATGGTATCAAGGCTCTTGCTACGCTCGCTTTAATCATTGGTCAATATGGACGCCCCGGTACTGGACCTTCTCCCACTCGAGGTCAGATCAATGGAGAGGGTACAGGAGATATGGGGTGCCTCAATGTTTTCTATCCTGGATTTCAAAAGGTTGGAACTCCTGCGGAACCTCAGAAGAAGTTCGCAGAGCTCTGGGGTGTTGATAGTCTGCCCGACCAACCAGGATTGCCCTACACAAAGATGGTTCAACAGACCAAGTATATGTGGATTGTTGGGACCAATCCTATGATGGCTATCCCGGATGTTGACAGGGTGCGAGAGTCACTTGAGGCAAAGGAACTATTAGTAGTCCAGGACATTTACCCAACTGAAACCGCTCAGTTGGCTGATGTCATACTTCCTGTTGCTACATGGGTGGAGCGAGAAGGAGTCCACGCTTATGTCGATAGACGGGTTCAAAAGACTAACAAGCTCATTGAGCCGCCGGGTGAGGCTAAACCTGACTGGTGGGTAGTCTGTCAGGTTGCAGAACGGATGGGGTTCAAGAAGCATTTTGATTTTTCTTCGCCTCGTGAAATCTTCGAGGAAATACGACGAGTAGTTCCACCATACAAAGGCTTGACCTATGAGAGATTGGAAAACACATTAGGTGGTATTCAATGGCCTGTTCCATCGGAGGACCATCCTGGAACACCTACGTTCTTCACTCAAAAGTTCAATACACCCGATGGACTAGGTCATCTTCAGGTTGTGAATTTCAAACCACCTGCAGAATTGACGGATAAGGAATATCCCTTCATTCTTACAACTGGAAGAAGCATATTTCACTATCACACCGGTACCATGAGTAGAAGGACTCCCACGCTGCATGCTGAGGTTCCAAAGAACTATTGTCAAATCAATCCGAAAGATGCCGCCGCAAAGAACATTCACGAAGGAACAAGGGTTTCATTGAGTACTAGACGTGGAACAATTGAAGCCAAAGCTCAGGTGACGGATGATGTACCAAAGGGGCTAGTCTTCCTCCCATTTCATTTTCATGAATCATGTGCCAATAAGATCACAAATCCCGTGTTGGACCCTGCCTGTGGGATGCCGGAATACAAAGTATGCGCTGTCAAAGTCGAGGTGATAAAATGAGTAACAAGATGTACATAGCCCGTTCTTCTGATGAAGCAATATTGAAACGAGGAGAGTCTGGTGGAGCTGTAACCGCTGTCCTCAAGTGCGCCTTAGAAACTGGCGAGGTTGATGGTGTTGTGACTGTGAGGTCAAAGAATGGTGACCGATTTTCTGGTCTTCCAGTTTTGATAACCAAGCCAGAGGAATTGATTGAAACTGCAGGTGCATTACACACTTCATTAGCAAATATACCACGCTTTGTTAAGGAGTACCTTGAAGGCGCAGCCAAGATGAAGCTGGCTGTTGTTGGTAAGCCCTGTGATATCAGAGCAATTATTGAGTTAGAGAAAAGAATGCAGATTGATACTGAAAATGTACTCCTCATTGGTCTGAATTGCACTGGAACTATTTCGCCTGCAACAGCAAGGAAGATGTACAACGAGTACTTCAAGGTAGATCCGAATGATGTTATCCATGAGGACATTGATGATGGAAAACTGACAATCACTCTAGCGGATGGAAAATCGAAATCCATGGACCTCAAAAAGCTTGAGAAAAAAGGTCTGGGTCGTCGTGAGAATTGTAGGAGATGCGAATACAACATTCCGACATTTGCAGACCTCGCTTTTGGAAAATGGGGAACTGAAGAGGAAGATTCTGGAACCTTTCTAGAGGTGTGTTCAGAAAAGGGACAGTCTCTGATTACCAAAGCAATCGAGAAAGGTTACATTACAACTAGTACACCTACTAAGGCAAGTATCGAAACTCGAGCAACGAAGGACAAGAGAGAGATTGAAAGTGCAAAAGAGTGGAGGGAGCACGACTTTGCCCCTCTGCTAAAAATGAGTCTACCAGAGCGATACAAATATTGGACATCGGAGTTCAGTAAATGCATCAAATGTTTTGGTTGTCGTGATGCATGCCCAATCTGTTATTGTGAAACTTGCTTACTTGAAGCGAACAGAGAGTTTCTCGTAGGTGGCGAGATTCCCCCCAATGGGATTTTCCCACTGACAAGATTAGCTCATGTTGCTGACTCGTGTGTTGGTTGTGGACAGTGTCAAGATGCTTGTCCTATGGAACTTCCTTTATCTAGGCTATTCACTCTTCTGAATTCACAACTCAGGGAAGTATTCGATTATGAGCCCGGAGTTAATGTCGAAGAAAGACCTCCTACGACTACGGCCAAAGATGAGGAACTTATGATTGATGACACCTTTCTACAGCTAACCTCAATGATGCAGACAAAACGTGATGAAAAGAAGAAAGAACCAGTAAAGAGTGAAGGATGAAGAACTGCGTAAGTCAGATGCATTATCCCGCGTTTAAAGTGGTAACCAGGTGCCTATATCCTCCTTAACTGCATACTGGTAGATCAGTGGCGCAACTGCCATGTCATCTATAGCCAATCCAAGATTACATGCCATAGTTCGTTCCTCCTCTGTTTCCCTACCAGGTTTTTGCCCAGCTACCAACTCACCAAGGTCTGCGTATATGGGAGGAACATCCTGGAAATATCCAATCTCTTGGTAATGATGAAACTGAGGTATGTCATCTGTACAGAATTTCTGAGTTTCTTTCATCGCCTCAGGATGCCAATAGGAATCAAAGTCCACCAGGGATGCGAAAGAACCCTCTTCCATCCACCCTGCTTGTATAGTCGCATGAGGTTTCTTCAGGATTGGTCCAGCTGTCACAACTATGTCACAACCATAAACAGCACTCTTGGGATGGTCTACAGGAATGACCTCCACCCCGAACTGCTCTTCAATCTCAGTCTTGTATTTCATCAATGCTTCAGGATTGATATCATATGCCATTACTTGCTTCAGAGGAAAATCTACGCACAATGCTTCAATGTTACTTCGACCTTGAACGCCACATCCTAAAACACCAGCGATAGAAGAGTCATGACGTGCTAGATGCTTCGCTGCAATAGCTGTTGCAGCACCAGTCCGTTTAGCAGTGATCCACACGCAGTCCATGACAGATATCGGGAGTCCTGTATCTGGATCATTTAGGATTAATAAACCTGAGATATAGGGAAGTCCCTTCTCTTGGTTCAGTGGGAACCCACTGA
>JBHLRC010000226.1:0-3750 GCA_048882965.1 Candidatus Thorarchaeota archaeon | reverse complement strand
CGAAGGAGAGACATTGACAAGGTGGACCCGGTAGCATCGTAGTCGGGACCCAGCGGACCAGTCGGGGTGGGGTGTGGTGGGGAGCGGCACAGGCCGCCCGGAAACGGGCGGCCTGCTTTCGTGTCGGCCGGTCCGGCCGTCCAGGTCGGCGGCGGCATCGTTCTTGCATCAGGGTCGCGTGGCGCCGGCGTACGCGACCGGCGCGGGTCGCGGGGTACGGTCCGTCCTATGCAAGGGGGATCGCCATGTGGCGCAGACCCTTTCTCGTAGTCACGGCGGTCGCTTGCGCGCTGGGTCTCGGCGCGTTCGTGGTCGCCCTCTTCGTGACCTCGGACCTCACCGAGGTCGCGCAGGGGTTCTTCTCGAGCATGGCCTCCGGTGATTTCGACGGTGCGTACGACTACCTGTCCCAGGAGTTCCACGGGAACACGTCTGTCGCCGAGCTCAAGTCGTTCGCGCAGGAGAGCGCCCTCGCGGAATACAGGGAGGCCGAGTGGTGGCACCGCTCCGTGTCGGGCGACGCAGGCATGCTCGACGGCCAGATTGAGACGCGCGCGGGCGACACCATCCCGGTCACGATGTACCTCCTGCGGGAGGATGGGGAGTGGAGGATCTACCAGATCGACTGGGGAGCCGACGCGGACACCCAGGAGGAGGCGTCCCCGGGGACGTCGACTGATCGGTCGAACGCTCTCAAATGCGAGCCGCCGCCGGGCAGGAGCCCGACGGCGGCTCTTCGTACTCCGGTTTGAACTACCGGACCACCACCATCTTCTGCGTCATGCTGAACGTCTCGCCCGTCTCGTTGCCGACGGCCTGCATCCTCAGGAAGTAGACGCCGGCTGAGACTTCGCTCCTGCTACCACTGTGCCAGTAGGCGGTGTGATAGCCGGCTGGCTTGACGCCGTCCTCGAGGGTGTCCACGACCTGACCCTTGACGTTGTAGATGGTCAGGCGGACCTGGCTCTCCTCGGGCAACGCATACTTGATCGATGTTCCGGTCTTGACCGGGTTCGGCGCGTTCGGCGAGAGCGCGAACGCGTCAGGGACGATGGGCTTCGAGAGCGAGCCATCGCCGTCGGGCAGGACGATCATCGCGCCCTTCGGGATGAACTCGGGGCAGTCGGCGGGGTCGTCGCCGCAGTGGTTCAGGAAGCGGCACTCGTCGAAGCCCTCGTTGATGGCGGTCACTGCGTCGTGGATCTGGCCGAGCGTCGCGCCGCCCGTCGAGAGCTCAGCGAGCGCACGGTTCGCCAGCATCAAGAGATGCTCGACGTCACGGTTGCCGCCGCCGAACTCCGTGTCGATGGCCTCGAGCACGGCCATGTCGATCCCGAAGTTCTTGCAGTCTTCCAGCACCGCTACGTCGTCCACCGAACCGCAGATTCCGTCGTCGCCGCACATCGCGCCGAGGGTCTGCATGTACGGGCAGATCGGGGCGTCACCCAGATGGCCTGCGATGTCAGGATGCACCCACCACAGCCTGGTGTTCAGCGACAGCGCGATGACCTGCGTCAGGAAGTTGTTCCTGAACTGCCCGTTGTGCTGAAGCGGCAGCTGATCCTCGCCCGGGTCGATGCTCGCGAGGCACGTGCTCGCAAGCAGGACCTCGTCGCCGAAGTCAGGCAGCGGTCCGCTCGGTCCGCCGCCAGGCAGCCTGTCGATGATGCAGAGCGCCGACGTGTCCGGGATCGTGAGCGACCGCACTCCCAGAACGCCCAGGACCAGCGGATCCGATGTCGGAATCGCCGCCTGGATGATCTCCGCGGTCGTCATGCCTCCGAACTTGTAGCCGCCGGCGTTCCCGTAGTAGCCCTTCGTGAAGCTGCAGAACTCGTCGTAGATGGGCCGGCAACACTGCTCGACCTCGCAGCTGTCGGCGCACGCGACGTCGCCGTAGTGCGCGGTCACGATGAGACGGAACAGCCCGCAGCAGTCCTCGCCGTCACCGGCCGTGAAGATCACGGTGTCCGTGTCGGCACCATCGGTGATCTCCCAGCCGCAATCAGCGCCCTCGACGAGCTTCCACTGATAGCTCATGTAGTCGGGCGTGACGTCGGGCGGCGTGATGTCGGCCGCAAGCTCGTTCTCCTCGGATCCGCACTCGGGCCTCTGGTCGAGCGTGTCGATGAAGCACGTCGGCGCGTCCCCGACCCTGATGTTCGTGTCGCACTGCGTCCAGCACTCGAGATCGCTCTGGAGATCGAACACCGTCTGTGAGACGAGGTAGTCGCCCGGCACCGGCGGGTCGAACTCGTAGCAGTGCTCCTCGACGCGGTTCTCATCCTCGAGGGACGAGCTGATATCGCTGGGTCCCTTCCCGCCCACGGTCGGGACGCCGATCGACCACTCGTACCGGTAGGCGCCCGGCGCCGGCGGCTCCGGACCGCAGATCTCGATCGGGAGATCTCCGAAGCACACGTCATCCGGTGCGTCGATCATGCACGGCGGCTGCGGGTAGATCGTGACGGTGTACGAGTCCTCACCGTCGCAGCCGTTCTCGTCCTCGTACGAGACGTGGATGGTGAAGTCGCCGTCCTGCGAGGCGCTCACGGTGGCGACGCAGTCGGTCACGTCGTCGATCGTCGCGCCGGCCGTGTTGTCCGTCAGCCACCAGTTGCACGTCGTCGGATCGATCACGAAGTCCGGGCAGTTGCCGAGCGAGTACTCGAGGGTGTCGAGATCGATGAAGCAGATCTCGTCGATGCCCTGAATCTCGCAGTCGGGCTCCGGATAGATCGTGACGGTGAGCTGGGTCTCGCCGTCGCAGCCGTTCTCATCCTCGTACGAGACGTGGATGATGAACGACCCGTCCTGCGAGGCGCTCACGGTGGCGACGCAGTCGGTCACGTCGTCGATCGACGCGCCGGCCGTGTTGTCGGTCAGCCACCAGTTGCACGTCGTCGGATCGACCACGAAGCCGGGACAATCGCCGATCTGGTAGATCAGATCCGTCGCATAGTCGAGGCAGATCGCCGTCGTGCCGGTGATCTCGCACTCGGGCTCGGGATCGATCGTCACGGTGAGATCGGCGGTGCCGTCGCAGCCGTTGTCGTCCACGTATTCGACGTGGAGCGTGAAGTAGCCGTCCTGCGAGGCGCTCACGGTGGCGACGCAGTCGGTCACGTCATCGAGCGTCGCGCCTGCCGTGTTCGCCGTGAACGAGTAGTCGCAGTCGACGATGTCGAAGTCGTCGCAGTTGATCAGCGAGTACTCGAGGTCGGTGGCGTCATCGAGGCAGATCTCCGTCACCCCGTCGAGGTCGCAGTCGGGCTCGGGGTAGACGACGACGGTCTGCTCGGCGACACCGGGACAGTCGTTCTCGTCAACGTATTCGACGTGAAGCGTGAACTCGCCGGCCTGCGCAACCGTCACGGTCGCGACGCAGTCCGTGTCGTCCGTGATCATCGCGCCGGCGGTGTTCGTGCCGACCAGCGTCCAGTCGCAGCTGTCGTTCACGATGACGAAGTCGGGGCAGTTCCCCAGGCTGTAGTCCTGCGAGGCGCCGAAGTCGTCGAGGCAGAGCGCGAACTCGCCCATGATCTCGCAGTCTGGGTTCGGGTGGACGATCACGGGGTACGTGAACGTCCCGTCGCAGGTCACGTCGCCGTGGAAGTCGACGATGTAGCACTGCAGCGTGAACGACTGATCGTACACGCGCACCGTCACGTTCGGCGTGCCCTGGCCGCCGACGATCTGAGCGTTCCCGGACGTGATCGACCACGTGTACTGGTCGATCTCGAACCCCGG
>JBHLRC010000225.1:0-3758 GCA_048882965.1 Candidatus Thorarchaeota archaeon | reverse complement strand
TGTTCTCTGAGATTTGCTTGAGCTAATCGGAATGGGTTGAGACCATTCTCCTCAAGTATCTCTCTGAATAGTTGCTCATGGAGTTTTGGTGTACAGGCGCCGATGACGACACCTGTGAGGTTATGTTCTTTGATTTGCTTGGCTATAGTGTCCTGTCCATCTTTTGAACAGGTGAACATATTTGATGTGGTGAACACGACTCCAGGATACTCTTTGAACTCGCGAGCAAGTTTTCTGACGTTGATTACACCGCCAATGTTTGTCCCACAACTACAGATGAAAACCCCAATCCGATCTTCATCGCTCTTCTTCTTCTTCTTCTTTGTCAACTAGGATTTCACCTCTAATTTCCCTCTGACAGGACTAGGTCCTAACTTCGTGACTCTTTCAACGAAATCTGTTACAATCTCAGAGAACCTGATCCCCATGGCCGCAGAGGCAAAGTCGATGTATAGTCTACCACCGAGACCAATCTCCTCAAGCATGCTCTGCCAAAACTGGACAAAATCAGCCTGCATGAAATTACCGGCCAGAGGGTCATCGCCGCCATAGTGACATTCTGATAGAAGGCAGCCTGTGACTAGTACTCCATCCACTCCATTCTCCAAGGCAGTCATTATCTGAATAGGTTCTACAGCCCCACTGCAAGGTACTCGTACTGTTCGAACATTGGTGGGATAGTGCAGGTGCATCAATCCTGCCAGATCAGCCGCCGCATGAGAGCACTCCCAACATACAAAACAGATTATGAATGGCTCCCATCCAGGAACCTCTACTAATGGAGGTGCTTCTACTTCGCCGATAACACTCACCAGGTCATAGGTTTTTTCTAAAGTAAGACAGTCCTCTGGACAGGCTTCAACACACTTGTTACATGCTATGCATTTTTGAGCCGACCACGCGATGGATCCATATCCGGGAAGACCAGCAGGAACGGAGATAGTCTGTGTTTCACCATTCTGATTCAGTGTCTGCAACAAGGACACTAGCGATTCACGGTTCTTTGATCTGAACCCTTCACCAGGTATTGTAGCATCAAGATAGTCCGGAAGTCTTACTGATGCTTCCATATCAAGAGCATCAACTTCACAGGCTTCAATACACTTCTTACACGCGCTGCAAGAGGGAGGTCTATAGGTGATACTCCCGAACCCCTCAACTTTCTCTGGGACTTTCAAAGCCTTCGTTGGTGTTTGCACTGCAATATTTCGTATCTTCTGGATGAGTCGCTCTCGCTTATCCATGCAGGCCCACCTCCTTCTGCATCTTCTGTGGTGTTGCTGCCATCATATACGTGACTTGAACCCTTTCCGGGTCTTGACCAATCTCACGTAACATATCCCTTGTAAGATCTACCACTTGCTCTGAGAGATGATCGCCAGTCTGATGATGACATCCACCAGGTGGACAATGCGCCACTATGATCCTCTCAGCCCCCACAACCAGACCTTTCAGGATTTCAATTGGTGAAACCATCCCTGCACATGGAAACTGAACCACATATGACCCTGTAGGATAACTCTTACCAGCAAAACCGGCTTGATCTATGGAAGCATTGGCACACTCACTGCAAGCATAGACAAGTGTGAATGGTTTTTTCCTCTCTAGACGCCTGTGAGTCTTTGCGATGGTTTCGAATCTTGCAAACCAACTCTCCTTACTGTGTGATTGAAACTCGATGGCCCGTGTTGGGCAAGCTGACACACAAATGCCACAAAACTCACAGTGCACAGGTACGTGAATGACCTTGTCATCAATCAACCTGAGTGCATCATTGGGACACGCCTCAATGCATGCCTTGCACTGGTCACATCTCTCATCATCAATGACAGGCATCCATCCGGAACGTTTCAGAGGTGCGTTGACAACCTTGAACGCCTCTAGGACAGCATTCTGAGCCGAAATCAGAGCATTAGAGAGACCCATGGGCATCTTGGCACCACCAGCCAAGAATATACCCCTTCTTGAGGTCTGCACTGGTTTCATCTTGCTGTACCTAGTCTTGATGAAGCCATTGGCATCACAATCGACACCCAGTGTTTCAGCAAGATGTGTTGTGTCGTCTGCTGGACCAGTCACCTGCAAGACTGCAATTGTGTCAACAGTGACCTCCCTTGTCATAGACTCAAGCATGTTCTCGACATGACAGGTCAGTCCATTATCATGCTCCTTGACCTTTGCTACTGAGCCACGTAGGAAGATGACTCCTGACTCTCTTGCTTTTCGATATAGATTCTCATCCTCTGTTCGGAGGTCTGAGTGTGATACAAAGATAGTGTTTCCCAGACTAGCAAGGTGTTCAGATGATCTCAGGAGGTGACTTCCCTCGACTGAATTCATATGGATATCAGGATCTGTCACAACTAAGACAGTGGATTTTTCCTTTGCACCCTTTTTCCTTGGACTAGTGACCAGACTCTGCAGTGTCACGACCCGTTTGGATTTTCCATAGCGACACTTCTTGGCTATACCAGGGAGATAGCGTTGATTGCCTGTGGCAACTATGATTGCTCCAAACTCTTGTGTGCTCATTTTGCCAGCTGAGTCCTTCCATCCAACTTCATAAGATCCCATTTGTCCCTCAATCTCTTGAATAGATCCCTGAACACGCTTGACACCAGAGAGTGACTTCCGAAGAGATTTGAGTTCTTGGATGATAATGTCACTATCAGCCATGAACAGAGAGGTTTCAACGTACTTTTCATCATTCTGACCCGGAGGTTCTAAGAGAGTTACTCCTACTCCCAACCTGTGCAGGTCTGATGCAGCCTTTAGACCAGCAATCCCGCCTCCAATAACGAGAATTTCTCCAACCATATTATCTTCGAACTCAATTGGAGCCTCCATATAATCCAGTTTCACTGCAGCATCAGCTATCAGAACTATTGCCTTGTTTGTGGCAGACTTACTCTCCCCAGGGTGCGCCCATGCCACATGTTCTCTCAATGGGACAAAGGAAAAGAGAGAATTCTTGATTCTCTGTTTTATTGGGATTTCAATGATCTGAGAACTGCATGCTCCAATCACTACTTTGTCGCCATCTGAGATGTTTTTCTCAAGCTCAGTAAGACCACTCTTTAAGCACAGACTGTCGACGGTCTCTATGGTATCAAAGAGTTTTGCACATTCCTTCTCAATCTTGGAGAAATCCAATATCTGATTGAGTGTGTTATTACATGTGCAGAGAACCAGCTTCTTCATCTAGGCACCTCCCTCCAAGTCCATGTATACCTGTAAGGCAACAGAGTTTGCCTCAGTCACACTTGCAGGGATGTCAGTAGGTCCTGTAGAGGTGCCACAGGCATAGAATCCCTTCTTGGAATCCTGTTGAGAGATGAAACCATATTTATCGAGCATTTTAGCGAAATGATCAGTTTCAGATGCGAGAGGTTCGAGAGGTGACGCCAGAACAACAAGGTCTGATTCAACCTCAAGACGTCTAGTTGATTCTGTGTTCTCCACAATGGTCACAGGGCGGCCTGCAAGGATTCTGACTTGGTCTGGTTTTCCACGTACAAACCTAACACCAAGCTTTCTTGCAAGGTCGAGATAGTGTTTACTGTGTAGAGGAACTCTCAGGTCCATATAGCATATTGTAACCTCTATCCCTAGATTTCTCAGCATGACGGCGTGTTTGATACTGTATGTACAACAAACCTGTGAACAGTATTCGACTGCGTTAAGATCCCTGCTTCCAGCACAGAGAATCATTGTGACTGATGCCACAGGTTTTCCAGCTGCTGTGAGAACTTCACCAT
>JBHLRC010000224.1:0-3795 GCA_048882965.1 Candidatus Thorarchaeota archaeon | reverse complement strand
ACACTTGGGGTTTTTGGTTATCTATGGCCTCCTGTGGGATTCTTGCATATCCTGATGTATGTTGTTGCTTTCATGTTCTTCTTCACAAGAAAGGACATCATAGAGAAAGAACCGATTGAAACTCTCGATTATAAGACCATACAGGAGCAAACGATTGACATCAGGTGACTAAACAGCGTTAAGGAATTCGATGGTCACATCAACAATCCTTTTATCATGTTTACCCTTGGGCCGACTAGTGAATAGGAGAGTCTCTCAATGACCGAGTCGACACCTGTCCTGAAGCATCCGATGGCTAAATACATCCGAGAAGATAGGCAACCCTGGATCTACTGTTCAGGCTGTTCAGTCGGAGTTGTAACAGGAATGGTTGCCCGGGCTATCGACAGCCTAGAGATAGACTTCCATAAGGTTGTCGTTGTTTCAGGAATAGGTTGCACCGGTCGAACCTCTGGCTATTTCAAGACAGGTTCATATCACACTACTCATGGTCGGGCTATTGCCTTCGCAGAGGGTGTGAAGATTGCCAATCCTGAACTGGAAGTCATTGTGGTCAGCGGCGACGGGGACATAGCTGCAATTGGTGGCAACCACCTCATTCACGCAGCTAGAAGAAACATCGATATGACCGTCGTGTGTATCAACAACTTCAACTATGGTATGACAGGAGGCCAGTTTGGACCAACAACTGAACATGAGAAATACTCGCAGACCAGCCCGAGACCCATAGGAAATATAGAGCATCCATTCAACCTAGTCAAGTTGGCAGCATCGTCAGGGGCCACTTTTGTTGCCAGATGGACCGCAGTACAGGCTCGTAGAGCAACAAAATCAATTGAGAAAGGCATCAAGAAAGAGGGCTTTTCATTTATTGAGGTCATTGGAGCATGTCCTACTGAATATGGTAGGATGAACCGTCTTGGAGATGGTCTAGCCATGCATAAGCACCTCCTCGAGGTGGCTGAGATCCAGAACGGATTACCACCGCATGAGGCTGAACTTGATTATGAACATAGAATTGTATGTGGAGAGTTTGTAGACATCGAAAAACCGGAATACACAGCAGTTCTTCGAGAAATGCACCAGAAACTCAAGGGGAAACAATGATGGCACGCTATGAGATACGTTTTGGAGGTTTCGGAGGTCAGGGCATAGTCACCATGGCTGTTGTCCTAGGAGAAACGATATCTCTGGTGGAGAAGAAAGAGTGTGTTCAGACCCAGAGCTATGGTCCAGAGGCAAGAGGTGGGGCTACGAAAAGTGAATTGGTGATAGATGACATTGAAGTGGACTACCCAAAAGTTCAGGAACCCGATGTCTTCGTAGCCATGAGTAGAGCAGCTTACCTTGAGTATGTTCACGGTTTGAAGGATGATGGCATTCTTATCATTGATGAAGACCTAGTGGATGTTGAAGGAGACCTACCTGATGGAATCAAGATCTACAAGATTCCAGCCACTCGGATTGCGGATGTAGAGGTCGGAGTCAAGCAGGCAACCAATGTTGTGATGCTGGGAGCGCTTACATCAATTACAGGAATTGTTACGGCAGAGGGTCTGAAGAAACAGATAGTTAATAGGTGGCCAAGATTCAAGGAAACAAATCTAAAGGCACTTGAACTTGGATTAAAGGCTGGGAAAGAAGCGGTTCCATTCAGTGCATAAATCAGAATCCAACAGTCATTGATCCTACAAGCAGGACAAAGTATGGAAGCATCTCAATAACATCATGAAGAGCATGAAGTGCAACAGGCATTACAAGACTCTTTGTCCACTCATATGCGGCACCTAAAACCAATCCAATCTGAGCTTGAAAAAGAAATGACATCAATATCGCTCCAAGAAATGGGGTACTCCAACCCGCGAAAACCAGTGAGTACATCCAATAGTTAGCGGGGATATGGAATATCCCGAAAATAAGCGAGCTCGCAAGGATGCCATTTATCCTTCCAACTCGTTCAAGCATTGCAGGTTGAAGAACAGCACGGAACAAGAACTCTTCAGGGATGGCCACTGCAAATGTGATGAGGAAGATCGCAAGAGTCACTGCTTGTGGTATTAAATTAATCCAGATGTGTGGTTGAACCATTTGAGATAGTTCATAGAAACCACGAGCTCCAATCAGTATCCAGACAAGTAAACCATAGATCAGACAAATCACGACAGTCCAACCAATGTTCAATCTACTGCCCCATGAGAACCCGATATTTCTCTTTTTCACCGTAGTTGAGTAAAGGACCACAAGAAGAGGAATGATAAACATGAATCCAAACTGAATCAGATTTGACATATAGAATGAGTTAACTAGCCAACTAATGGCGATTCCAACAATAGCAATGATAAGTAAAATTGAGAGTAAACTGATTGTCAAACCAGGAATTCCTATCTCTGTGTCACGATTCTCAGGAATTATTAGAATAAGGAATATGATTAGCAGAAAGAAAAGACCAGTCATCGGGGATAGTTCTACAAAAAGTGACAATACTGGTATTTGAGTGATAAACGCGACTGAGAGAGCCAGAACGGACAAAATAATCCAGAGGATAGTTGAGCGGTGGCATAAGACTCGTTTGAGTAGTCCTATGTAATCATTGGTCGTTTGGAATTTTCGGTCTTGCTCCATCTCCTAGCACCGATTTTGTTTTAGCTTGGTGTCTTATCAAATTATACCATAATCAACAATTTCAACAGTCTTATGTGAATCAGTTTCTTACCACTTTCTATGAGTTCTAAAAACCCACTTGAGGATTGGCATTTTCTTATTGGAGAATGGCAAGGTCAGTCTCAAGATCCGGAAAGTGATGAATGCGTAATCGTAACCTCGGATGTATACACCCTAGAGATGAACGGAGTCTACATCATGGGGCGACATATCGCTACCAAAGATGGACAGGCGATACATGAGAGTATCAGTCTGATGTACTACGACAAACGTCACAAGAAATTACGGCGAAAATCTGCGTATAGCTACGGATTCGTGAACAACGAGGTAGAGTTTGAAAGGACTAGCGACATCGTTCGATTCGATGTCGTACAAGAACCGAGTCCTCAAGCCTTCGATGGTATGAGGTGGAGATCATACATCAAGAAGATATCAGATTCTGAGGTTCGTGAGGGTCTGGAAGTAGCTAAGAGCGAGGAAGACTTTGCCATTTATGCCGATAACGTATCGAAGAAGGTCAATTGAATCATTTCCTCTCTTCTTCTTGGGTTCTTTTGGAGGAAAACTCGATACACAGAAAATTAACTTCTAATCAAATCCTTCAATTTGGTATCAATAACCAAAGCAGTTAGTGTAACATATTCACTCATTATCTTACCAGTTCTCAGCTCAAATTCAGACTCTTTTCTGTTCAAAAGCAAGAACTGCTGCACCTATAGCTCCAGTGAGTTGTGGCTCTTCTGGAACCCAGAGTTCGACACCCAGTTGTTTTGAAAGATGATGTCTAAAGGCTGGATTAAGAGCAACACCGCCAGTGACACAGGCTGGTTCTTTGATGCCAACTCGTTTTGCGAGCGCACTGATCTTGGAAACCATGGACACATGTACTCCTGCAGCAATATCTGCAGCAGATTCACCAGCGCCTATGTGACCAATGACTTCGCTCTCAGCAAAGACTGTACAGGTACTGCTTATTGAACTCGGTTTCTTTGATTGAAGAGCAAGAGGACCTAACTCATCAATAGAAACTTCAAGAACTCGAGCCATGACCTCTAGAAAGCGACCGGTCCCAGCAGAACACTTGTCATTCAACTCGAAGTCTTCAGGACGTCCAGAGGGGCCAATTCGAATGAC
>JBHLRC010000223.1:0-3798 GCA_048882965.1 Candidatus Thorarchaeota archaeon | reverse complement strand
TGATATATAATTTCCAAAGAATTAATCAGTGACTAAGATGGAAAAAGCCCCACCACGCTTACTATCATATCAACATATACGACCTGGTTTTGAAGTTGTTATAAATGAGAATACGATTGCACCAGGACTTGGTGGAGGAATTTGGAACCTTTGGTGGAATGTTCAGCTATCTGATGATCCAATGCTGTGGGACCGAGAGATTCATGCGTTGAATACCATGCAGGAAGACTCAGGGATTCTGACCGAGAATCATCGATATGTTCGAATTCATATGGCTGAGTGGTGCAGAAATAATGATGCATTTCCGACCAGCCTTGACATTCTTTGTGCAGAGATTGGAAATGAAAAGATAACAACACCTTGGAGCCTTGGTTGTGAGGGAAGAGGACTTAGAGAATCGCTGGGAATTCATTCGAACCCAGATGATAGACTGGAACAAAGGGTGTATTTATTCAACTCGTACAAGATAGCCTTCAATTCGTGGATTAACGAAACGGAACCTGAGAGTCTTGTAGAGGCGAAAATTCTAGGATATCTTGGTGAGGTGACACAGGAAAAGATAGCTCTTGTTGATTTGCTTAGAAATCAGCTAGTCCCAACTCTTGCTTCCACCAACGCTCTCAAGGAGATTTACAACGAACAATCTCAAAGGGCTTTTGCTGAGCCATTAACTCAGTGCCTTGGCTGCAATGAAATAAATACTGTCATGGGGCAGAGTTATCCAAAGTGTTCATGTTGTGAAAGGTTCTATATTGATTCTCTTCTTCTGGTTCAAAGATTCAGTGAACTTAGTAAGATGTACAAAACGATGTTTCGATTTCATCAAGAATGCCTCCTTGCATATATGTTTGCAATGAATGCTTGGTTGATTGATGAAGAACCGACCTTGATAACCGATCTTTTTGAGCCAATTTTTGTAACGCATAAATTAGCTGAACAGATACCAAAGCAAGTGAGAAGGCTCCTTGGGACTAGGACGCAGGTCAAAGAGTGGTTGCTGGGATGCCTGTTGAAGATCCTTAAAGGAAATATGAGTCAGACACCCTACAATCAAATGGTTGTTGAGTACCCAGAGGCAACCTCATGGCTTTCTTTCATTCGGGTATGAAGATTTGCTTTAAGCACAGGACTACTTTCTCTTCAAGTTCAGGAACTTGCCGTCTTTGATTTGAGCAAGATACCTCCTACCTTGCATAACCCACATTATCTGATGACCCTCTTGAGCAAGCTTCGCCCAGCGTGAGTCCTTATGCGGATTCTGTTCGATGTAAGTATAGCCATCTCTCTCAACCAGATGGACTTTGCTTCGTGATGTCTGGTTTATTTGGTAGGCTTCCCCTTCAATCTCTACAGCATCTAAGCCCGAGAATATCGCGTCATAGATTTTGCGGGCGACATCTTCAATCCTATCAATATCTTCTTCTTCCGACATCTTAACTCAGATGTCATACGTACAAAATCGCTTTAGACTTTACGAGATTTCTGTGTTCAACTAGTTTAGATGTTGATGACTTATATTCAGCAATGTTCTAGTGTGTAGTGCTAAAGATATGAATGATTCGCGGGTATTAATATGACTGAAGACAGACAGAAGATTTTCCATGATGTTGTAGCAAGATATCACTGGCATGATGCACGATGGTTTGCAACAATTGGTTTTGCTCCATACGTTGTTGCATTTGCTGGTATGGTGACATCGAGTATCAGTTATTTCGGATGGAGTTTTGACATTGGAGCCCTTCTTGGCCTTGGTACATTTGTATTGAATGAGGGTACACTAATGTTCGTTTTGTACTTCATCATTACCATGGGCTTCTTTGGAGGAGGTCTCGAGTGGTATGTTCTCTGCAGGCATTGTCCATGTTATGAACACTCAGGCAATGAACATGGAAGAGAGAATCGGTTCTATTGCCTTGGCAACTGGGGAAGTCCTAAACTTTTCAAGTACAAACCAGGTCATATCAGTCGCGCAGCACAGGCAACATTTTTGGGCTTTACTTCTTTCTTCCTTCTTTTCCCAATTTTCTACTTTCTCGATAGATGGGAGTTTGTCCTCTTCCAAATTGTCATGGCTATATCATTCATAGTCACTATCAGACATTGGACGTGCTCTCACTGTCCAAACTTTGGGTGTATTCTCAACTGTGTGCCCAAAGAAAAGAAGGAAAAGTTTCTCGAGGTATTGAAAGAAGGAGCAATATATGGATAAGAGCGCTTCAAAGACGAATTGACTCAACACTGAATCGCACCTGCTGCCTTGCAGATCCCGTTAACACTGTTGTCATCGAATCAAGTGGAACTAGATCCATTTGATCCTTTTGAAGTAACCAACCAAAATTGAGGTAAGAAGTGCCATTGCAATTAGAAATACAGGATAACCAGCATCTCCCAAAATTTCAATCTCTGGAATCCATTTGAAGTTCATACCATAGATGCTCGCAGCCAGTGTGAGAGGAATGAAGATTGCTGAAACAACAGTAAGGACCTTCATCACTTCATTCATCCTGTTGTTGACACTAGATAGATAGATGTCAAGCATACCTGTGATAGCCTCGCGATAGGTTTCAACATGATCTGTTATACGAATTACATGGTCATAGAGGTCTCTAAGAAAAACTTGCGTTTCGTTCTGGACAAATGCGGTCTGCCTTTGCATCTTCAACACAACTTCTCGTAGGGGCCAAATGTGTCTGCGGAAATATAGGAGAGACCTTTTGAGTCGGTAGATTCGATTGAGTATGTCACTTGAGGCTTCTGCAATGAGCTCATCTTCAATGTCCTCAATTATATCCCCGAATTTCTCAAGAACAACAAAATACTGGTCTACAATAAGGTCTAAGAGAGTATAGGCAAGATAATCAGGTCCACAGGTACGTATCCTACTATTAGCAAGTCTTGCTCTATCTCGAATCGGACCAAAAAGGTCCTCTGATGATTCCTGAAAGGACAGAACAAAATTCTTGCCATAGACAATTGTGACTTGTTCGGAGTTGAACAAATAAGTTTCAGGTGTGAAACTATACTGCCTTAATACGATATAGATACTCTTCGGCATCACTTCCAACTTCGGTCTTTGACCGACACTCGGTATATCCTCAACAACCAGGGGATGGAGCTCGTAGTAGTCACAAACTTGTTTGACTATTTCAACATCATGGACACCTCGAACATGAACCCACTTGTTGACGGTTTCATCCAAGGGAGGACTGCAATCATCCATCGAGTCAGCAATGTATTCCCTCATCTGACCCGCTGCAAACTCCATGATATTGATTTTAATCACATGAGTTCGATCGACACCAGTATGCACAACCGTTCCTGGAGGCAGACCAACTTTTTCGGTGATATCATCAGGACCCATCTGGATCACTATCAAAATGTATCTGACAGGATATTAGAAAGTGAGGATAACCTTAGCATTACTGAATACAACCTGCTATATACAATGGTAAAGCATTATGGAATTATTCTTTAGGTGAATTAATCCGAAAAATCGGTATTGGGTTACTACTTGTTTACGTAATCCAAAAAAGCTTTTACGACCATGTGAAATTTGGGATCTGCGACAACAGTAATATGGTCTTTTCCTTCGATTTGGAATTGACAAGAACCTGGTACTAACTGAGCTCCTGTGGATTTACCTCTTTTAATAACGTCGTCATCAGCTCCGAAAACGGCCATAACTGGCACATTGACTTTTTTAAGAGCTTTTTTCCTTTCGGGATTAGTTGGGAGTATACCATCCGGACGTTGAATATCCCCTTCCAAAACATAAACCAAAGCTTCAAGATCTTGTGA
>JBHLRC010000222.1:0-3820 GCA_048882965.1 Candidatus Thorarchaeota archaeon | reverse complement strand
TTCTGGAGCTGGTTTTGGCGCCTCAGGAGCCGGGGCTTTAGGTACAGCCCTTGCACTCAGTCATATCTTGGACCCTGAAATGGATTATGAACGAGCAGCTGGGTTTGCTCATATAGCGGAAATTGAAAATCATACTGGCCTTGGAGATGTCATTTCTCAGACTGTTGGGGGAATTGAGATACGTCTAAAAGCAGGTGGCCCCGGCGTTGGAGAGGTAATCAACATCTCTACCCCTGATTTGCTCTATGTGGTGTTGGCTGGTTCACCCGGACTTGAAACATCCAAGATTTTAACCAATCCCTCATCAAGAGCGAGAATCAATACTAAGGGCGATGAACTGATTTCGAAAATAGTAGATGATCCAACGATTGACACATTCGTTGATTGTTCGCGAGCGTTCTCAAATGAGATTGGTTTGAAGACACTTCGTATAGAGAAAGCACTTGATGAACTTGATAATGCAGGATTAAGCAACTCGAGTATGGTAATGCTAGGGGACTCTGTTTTTTGTCTATGTGATGAAGTCGAATCAAACAAAGCGGAAGAAATACTTTCGAGGTACTGGAAAACGTCAGAGGTGTTTGTGACAAGAGTTGAGCCAGATGGTGGGAGGTTGCTTGAATGACCAAGGTCGTAATCCCTCCAGACCATCCACGCAGGGTTTCTCTGGAAACTAGAGAAGCTATAATTGAAGGGCATGAGAGCCATGTTGTCGCTACAGCAGGATTGCTTGCTCATGGTAGAGGCGAAGCATTCGACTATCTGATTGGTGAAAAGACAACAGAACTTTCTACGAAGGCAATACGCGCCGCAGTTGCCGCGTTACTTTCAGCGGAACACCCCGTCATTAGTGTCAATGGAAATATCTGTTCTTTGGTCCCAAATGATTTAGTGGAACTCTCAGAGATATGTGGAGCGCCTCTAGAGATTAATCTGTTCTATTACAGAAAAGAAAGGGAAGATGCGATCAAGGCGGTCTTGATTGCTGCAGGTGCAAAAGAGGTATTGGGAACTCATGATCGCCCGTCTGAAACCATCCCAGAGTTAAGCAGTAATCGTCGAAAAGTTGACCCAGAGGGAATTGGAAAAGGAGACGTAATCCTAGTTCCGTTGGAAGATGGTGATAGGACTGAGGCGTTGAAGGCTGTAGGTAAATATGTAATTACAATTGATCTGAATCCAATGAGCCGAACAGCAGTCCATTCTGACATCACAATTGTAGACAATGTGGTAAGAGCTCTTCCACTTATGGTTCAGCAAGCTCAAGAGATGAAGGATCTTCCAATTGAGGAAATCCAGCAAATCATGGATGATTTTGATAATACTGAGAATCTTGCCAGGTCAGTACAGATGATAATCCAACATCTAGATGCCAGTGCGAAGAATATTGCTAAGATAAGAGAGAGATTCAATACTGGAGTGATAAAGCATTGAAAATAGTCATTGTAGGATCAGGAGCAATCGGAAGTCTATATGGAGCATTCCTGAGTCGATATGAGGACAATGAGGTAATTCTCGTTGGAAGAAATCCCCACATATCAGCAATCCAATCGAAGGGGCTTAAGATTAATGGAATCCTCGGAGAACATATTTTCAAACTAAAGGCAATAAGAAACGTTTCAGAAGTAAAGGATGCGAATCTTGTCATCGTCACCACAAAGACTTACGACACTCTTACTGCCGCCAAGAGTGCGAAACACCTCATCGATGCTGGCGCTTCGGTATTATTAATTCAGAATGGACTTGGAACAGAAGAGATAGTGGCAAAGGCACTAAATACAACCAAAGTATTGAGAGCAACAACTTGTATGGGTGCACTGAGACCAAGGCCTGGGGTTGTAACAGCAACCGGTTGTGGACTGACTGAGATTGGTTCGAGATATCCCGAAAATTACGAACTAGTGAATAATTTAACCAACATGCTGAAAACAGTAGGTTTTGATGTTCGAGCGAGCGACAATATTGAAGGTGTGGTATGGACAAAGACGCTTGTAAATTGTGGCATAAATCCGGTGGGTGCACTCACGGGACTCTCAAATGGGGAAGTCTACAAGAACAAAGCACTTCGTGGTTTAATTGTTAGGCTTGTCAAGGAGGCGGTCCAAGTTGTCAAAGCCCTGGGAGTCGAACTCACCACTGATGATCCTGTGAGATATGCTCTTGGAACAGCTAAGGCAACAGGGGACAATATCAATTCCATGCTTCAGGATCTCAAAGCAGGAAAGAGAACAGAGATTGATGCAATAACTGGCGAAGTCATCAGGCTAGCAAAGCATTTCGGGATAGAAACACCATCGAGTGAAGCTGTCTATGCTTTAGTCAAAGCATTAGAATCCAAGTGTCTTGAAGAGGGTGGAGAACTCGAAGAAGCAGATATTATCGCTGTCGATGATCTTGTCGAAGCAGTAACTAGGTGATGGTGACCTTGGTCGAGCATACATCAAAGCTCATCAGAGGAAGTCTGAGTAATCTCCTTGATGGAAAAACAATTGCTCTTGGTATCACTGGTAGTGTCGGAGCTGTAGAGTGTGTGTCTTTAGCAAGAAAGTTGATGAGATATGGTGCTGAAATTAAGCCAGTTATGAGTCGTATGGCTCAGAAGATCATCCATCCGTATCTAATGGAATGGGCTACAGGTAATCCGGTTATCACAGAACTCACAGGTCAGATTGAACATGTTACACTTGCTGGTAAACACAAGGACCATGTTGATTTACTTCTTATCGCTCCTGCGACAGCCAATACAATTGGTAAAATTGCGAATGGTATTGATGACACCCCTGTCACAACCACAGCTTCATCAGCAATAGGAGCAAAGATTCCTGTAATTATCGTTCCAGCAATGCACGAATCTATGTACGACCATCCAGCTGTGATAGAGAATATCGAGAAACTGAAAAAGATGGGAATTACAATTGTTTCGCCTCGGATGGAGGAAGCTAAAGCAAAGATACCTGAAGTATCTACAATTGTCAGTCATGTTCTAACAGTATTAGGCCCCAAGGATCTTGAGGGAAAGCATTTTGTCGTTACTGCTGGACCAACAAGAGGTTGGATAGACAGGGTTAGATTCATCACAAATCCCTCTACTGGCAAAATGGGAATCGCTGTTGCAGATGAATTGATTCGACGAGGGGCTACGGTGAGTCTTGTTCTTGGGCCCACCTCTGAAAAGGGACCAGACCTTGCAGAAACAAACAAAGTAACAACATCGGAGGAGATGCGTGATACTGTTCTTGCAGAGCTTTCAAAGAAAAAGACACATGGTTTTGTATCAGCTGCTGCAGTACTTGATTATACACCCGCAAAGAAAGAAGACAGTAAGATGGCTTCAGGCAAAGAATACCTTGAAGTCAAATTGATTCCTACAATAAAGATAATCGAAGAAGCGAGGAAGGCTCACAAGGATCTTCTCATTGTTGGTTTCAAAGTTGAGTCCGGAGTTTCTGATGAAGAATTGGCATCAAGAGCGAGAGCAAAGATAGATGCAGGAATCTGTGATCTTGTCGTAGCAAATGATGAACAAAGGAAAGGTGTCGCATTTGGAACAGATACAAATGCAGTGCTGATTGTAGGAAAAAACAACTATTCAAAGAGTGTTGATCTTGCACCAAAGAGAGAGATAGCACGTCACATTGTCGATGAAATTATTGAAACGCTCACATGAGAGATCTGTCTAGAGGATCTCTAATAGTGATTCAGCCATTCTTCGCATATCAACAAAGATGAGACCAATTTGAGCATCTGCTTTTGCGAGAACTAAGAAGAGCGCATTTTCACCAACGGATGTAAGTAGCGTATACCCTCGCTCACTCCGAAC
>JBHLRC010000221.1:0-3823 GCA_048882965.1 Candidatus Thorarchaeota archaeon | reverse complement strand
CTTCAGCAAAGTCCTTCTCTAGAAGTCTGAGTCCATTTGTAGAGACCGCTACATCCTGAATGCCCAGACGCTTTGCGTAACTCACAATCTCAATTACATCAGGATGAAGTGTGGGCTCACCACCACTCAGTTGGAGAAGTTCGGGCTCAGTTTCATAAGACACATAGGCATCAATCATACTCTTGATCTGGTCAAGAGGTAGATGTTCTCCTGATGGTGAGTCAGCAAAACAGATGTTGCACTCCAGATTGCACTGACCGGTGATCTCGATGATTCCAACGCATGTGTGCTGTTTGTGGGCAGGACAGATTCCACAGTCATCTGGACAGCCTTTGTTTACTTTGGAGGACCAGACAAGAGGTTGTGTCCCAGGTCGGTCATACTTGAGTGACTCAGTCCAATATGCGGCATCTTTTGAAACGAGAGTTCTAAAGGTACCATGCTCCGGACAAGTTCTGAGCACGTAGACATTCCCATCTTCCACAGTCTCATTGTTTTGAACCAGACTTCCGCAGACAGGACAGAGTGCTTTCATTCTTTGTTCTCCCAAATTACATCATTTTTAACTTGAGCAGCTAATATCAGTATTTATTGAACCATGACTTCTCGCGCATATAGAAACCATTATGAATCATGAGCCAAAATCGTATTTGTATTCGTTTAGGGATGATTAGGTATGTCGAAACACAAACACGCACATCTCGTTGGAGAGAAGCCCGGTAGTCATCGCAATCAGATGATCATGATGGTCGTCTTTCTTATTGTGTGGGCTGTCGATTCGTTCCTTCTTCGCATCACAACTTTTCTGTGGAGCTGGACCTATTTCTGGGTATTTGCAGGAGTGGGGGCAGTCATCATAATTATTGCTGCATACTTCATGAATGCTTCTCATAAGGACCTCTTTGACACCCATGAGGAGGGTCTGGCCACATCAGGAGTCTTTGGTCGTGTCCGACACCCCATGTATCTTGGAACCCACCTCTTCTATCTCGGTCTTGCCGTGATCACATTCTCACTAGCATCAATAGTAGTTTGGATGGTAGCCTTCGCTTTCTACAATGATCTAGCAAACTATGAGGAGATGAGGCTGGAAGAGCGGTTTGGAGAAGAGTTCCATAGGTATCAGAAGAACGTCAGAAAGTGGATTCCTCTTTAGTCAGACTACTGTCTGTGTTCTTTGGCCAACTCTGCATAGTCCTCGGACCATCGCATCTCTTTCGTCGTCTAACACATGATGCCTTTTCTCTGTTCCCTAGAGTTCATCCGAAATCCAAAATAAAGAAACGTTATTGTAACCGTTTAATCTTGGTAACAAACAGCGGAAATTGGAGAGCCTTTCGCATGGTTTATGATTTGGTTGTAGTAGGTGGTGGTCCTGCAGGTGCGGCTTGTGCCCGAAGAGCCGCTCAAAAAGGATTAGATGTTGTTATCATAGAAAAAGCGGAGCATCCCCGGAGGAAGGCATGTGGAGGTGGGTTTAGACCAGGATTAGTAGACCTTTTGGATTTTGACATTAATCCTGTAATAGACCGAGTTGCATGTGGATCTCACCTGTTCTCGCCTTCTAGAACCAAGGTAGTGTGTACAAAGGATATGGTGACAGGGTATACGGTCAAAAGAGAGGTCTTTGATAAATTACTCCTAGACAAAGCTGTTGAGGCAGGTGCAGAACTCATCGTTGGAGAAGTCGTTGGTATCACAGAGTCAACCGACACAGTTGAAGCACACATAAAGGATGGCAAATCAATAAGCGGTAAATTCATGGTAGGCGCTGATGGTGTAAATAGTAGAGTTGCAAGAAGCAGCGGAATCAAACCAAGATGGAACGATGACGAGATAGGTCTCTGTATTGAATCTCGAATACCGATGAGTGAATCGGATATACTCAGGATTACCGAAGGACCATATGGCCCAGAACGAATTTGCATCCAAATCTACTTTGGTGGGCTTGACCATGGCTATGCCTGGTTATTCCCAAAGAATGGAGAGATATCGCTTGGAATGGGGTGCTTAATGCCATATGCGGCAGACCTTAGAAAAGCTTGGAGTAGTTTTGTGACGGAGGTAAGTCAGCTCTATGAGGTGGACGTCACTGACGCAGAGGAAACCGCGATGAGAGTCCCACTGAAGGGGCCAATCAAGAGAACTATCACAAAACGAGTTCTCTTGGTGGGTGATGCTGCGGGATTTGTGTCACCAGCAACAGGAGAGGGTATTTGCTTTGCAATAGAGACTGGGCAGATGGCAGCAGAAACGGTAGCTCAAATTCTGGCTGGAAGCGTTAAGGATACAAAAGAATACGAGAGAAGATGGAAAAAGAACATAGGGAAACAACTAGGAGTTGCTAATTTTCTTGCTAACCTTCTATTCAACTCTCAGAAGAACATGGAAATGGTCATCCATATGGCTGCAGTGGATGAGGTAATTCGAAGTCATGTGACAGATCTCATTGGCGGTCTTAAACCGTACAGTGAGATACGAACTGGATTGATGAAACGAGTGCTGACCCATCATCCCCTCACAGGATTGAAGATGTTAATCTAGTGATTCTCTATTCTCCAATAATCTTGATGAGAACCCTTTTTGACCGACGGCCATCAAACTCACCATAGAAGATTCTCTCCCATGGTCCAAGATCGAGTCGACCATTTGTTATTGCTACAACAACCTCACGACCCATTATCTGTCGTTTGTGATGAGCATCACCGTTATCCTCGCCTGTACGGTTGTGTTGATAGCGGCTAATTGGTTCGTGGGGAGCTAGTTCCTCGAGCCAGATCTTGTAGTCTTTGTGAAGTCCACTCTCATTGTCATTGATGAAGACGCTGGCTGTTATGTGCATGGCATTAACGAGACACAGTCCCTCTTTGACTCCACTCTCTACCACAGCAGTCTGTACATCAGGTGTGATATGAACAAAGTCCATTCGAGCTGGAACATTGAAGGTCAGATATTTTGTGTGACTTTTCATGATATCTTAGCTTGATGATATGCATGGGTAAAAACGTTGTCAGGGGTCTCAGGTCCGAAACGCCACAGATTATCTGCTGGACATACGACGATAAATACCAAACAATAGGGGAGTTATCCCCCACACAATCACACTCAAACGCACATCAACGATTGCTGCAGGTATGGCCAATACGAAAGAAACCGTCGTAAGGATTGAACGACGTTCCTCATATTGAATTGATTTCTTTGATATGGATGGTGATACTAGCCTGTAACCTCGTGATGCATACACCCACATTACAAGGAATATGATAGAGGCACTCGCCACAACTGCTGAGTAGAATATTACAGATGTCACGTTGAACACAGCTGCGCCAAGTACGCCTGTGGCGAACGGTATCAATGCGAGGAAGGCCAGAAAGAATATGTTTAACCAAATCAGTCGGTAATCGTACTTTTTGATATACGAGAAGATCATATGATGGCGAACCCAGAAGGACCCTATTATCATGAAACTGAGAAAATAGCTAATGAACTTTGGAAATAATGAGATGAGTATGTCTGGCAGTTGACCTGCAAGCTCAGCAGCACTCAAATCAGGCAATGCCAGCTCAATAACCAAGATAGTTGACACGATGGCTATCACAGCATCGCTAAAGAAAACGATACGTTCCAATTCAAGACTTGTTTCGTGTTCTTCCTCATTGGTCATCTATTCGTCCTCGTTCTTGACGTAGCAGACGTTTATTTCTACGTTTGGTTCCAAGTGACGTACTCATGAAGTAAAGATGGAGAACACATTTGAGATGCTGACTAAGAACCTCTCAAGTCTTGAGAACTCTAGCTCCTCCAGAGGGGACAGGTTTGAAAG
>JBHLRC010000220.1:0-3877 GCA_048882965.1 Candidatus Thorarchaeota archaeon | reverse complement strand
AGGTGCATTCCTTGGAGTTGATCACTGGGAGGGTGGGATTTACTGTGTAGCTATCGCTGCAGTAGGTCTTCTCTCCACAAATGGAATGATCATGAGTTCAGATGCATACGGACCAATTGTGGACAATGCTAGAGGAGTAATCGAACAGGCACAAGCACCCCAAGAAGCAATCGAGGCTTGTGACAAACTAGATGCAAGTGGAAACACAGCAAAAGCGATTACTAAGGGATTTGCCATTGGTGCATCAGCAATCTCTGTATTGGCACTGTTTGCAGCATTCATAGAGTCGACTGAAACATTAGACATCCCCGGAATTGATGAACTCTTGGTGGTAAATATTTCACACCCAGCTGTCCTGGCTGGAGCACTTATTGGAGCTCTTATACCAGTGGCATTTTCAGCAATACTAATCCTAGGCGTTGAGAGCAACTCTGAGCGAATGATTACTGAAATTCGAAGGCAGTTCAAAGAGGATCCTGGGATTCTTGAAGGGACTTCAAAACCTGATTACGACAGATGCATCGCTATTGCCACTTCAGGTGCAATTCGAGAACTCATGCCTGGGACGCTCATTGCCATTGCAGTCACCATTATCACAGGCGTGATATTTGGACTGGAAGCACTAGCAGGCTATCTTGGTGGGGCAGTCATGGCTGGTCTCATTCTTGCTCTGTTGATGGACAATGCCGGTGGTGCTTGGGATAATACGAAAAAGATCATTGAGTCGCCTGAGTACACCAAATATGAGCAAGGAACACAGGATTGGCACAGGGTTCATGACATCTCAGTGACTGGCGACATGGTTGGTGATCCATTCAAAGACACTGCAGGACCTTCAATCAACACACTGTTGGTTGTTGTTTCTCTGACTGCAACACTGTTCCTACCAATCATTGCACAACTACATGCCTGGGTGTTGGTTCTCATTGATCAATTACATACTTGGTTACTGCTCTTGTTTTGATGAACAACAAAATGAAGGGGATTTCAGTTTCCCTCATTCTATTTCATCCATGTATGAGTTCACCCTAGACTCACTTCTATGACTTGCTTCTTTTTCTACTTACGTAGAACCATTGAACGATTAGAATCTCGATAAAGATTCCAGTGAGCAAGAAAGTATTCGCTGCGATATTTCCCCCAGTCACTCTTGATGCAAATCCATTGATGTTGTTTTGCTTGAGTGTGACTTCTACAGTTGACCCGCTAAATCCACTAGTTCCAAGTGTCATATGATCGGCCTTGATTTCGACTAAAATTCCAATGTCCCTGCGATAGTAAATGTTCTCATACTCGAAATCTGACCAACTATGATGTAATTTCCATTGTCCACTTGCTAATTGAATTTGATATGAGACTCCTGAAATGGTGACAGTTTCGTCTGCATCCCAATTTGATGTGTCAACCCAAAGGGGAAAGCCACTAACTTGGACAGTTCCCAATGTGGTCTGGTAACTGTCTGTCATGACCTGTATGTTGACTATAACGGGGACGTAAATATGGTCAAAACTGAGAGAGGTAGCGGTAGCAGTATGTTTCTCATACTCAATATAGAGATTGTAGCTCGTCCTTGTGTTCAAATGTAACTGAATCATTGATACAGTAGTGATTGATAGAAGAAAGAGTATGATATAGAGTACAAAGATGGCCCTTTTCTTAGACTTATCCATTCAGCATGAACCCTCTATCATCCGCGCTCTAATCTCTACTTATCCCATTAGGTGAAATAAATCTACGCTTGGAAATGAATGCAAAGAGCTCCTTTGAGCTCATCACCAACTACTTCAGTGGTACATAAGCAGAGGACTTGGTAGCGCCGATTCCCGGGTTTCCGTGCTTTACCTGCTTTGTAGTGATTGCGAACCATTTCTTAGTTTGAGTATATTGAGCTCCTACGATTGAAAACATTTAGATGTAGTAGTGCCCAATTGAGTTGATGAATATGAAGGGACGGGTGTTTCTATATTCATTAATGATTGTTTTATGTTATTCTTTGATGATTTCAAATATCACATCAGTACCTGCATATTCTAATCCTCTTACCTGTCAGGAAATTGTCACAAGTGCAATCACTCCTCACTCCCCCATCGTAATCAATCATATCGACAATTTCACTCATTTGGGACTGCTAGGGAATGGCACAAAGGATAATCCCTTTCTCATAGATGCATACTCTATCAGTGAAACACGTACGTGTATCAATATAACCGGGACCTCTGCATTTGTTAACATTCAGAGGTGCATTCTAACTCCGTTTCCTAATAATGCTTCTTTACACGGAACGTTTGGGATCTTCTTGTTAAATGTGTCAAATTGCAATGTGATTGATTGTGAGATTAACGGAGGATATTGGAGTGTGTGGATGCGTGACTGTGATAGGTGCGGAATCCGTGAGTCTGACATCAAGGGTGACGATGCATGTATCATTATCGAAGAATCAACACATTGTAATGTTTCATTCGATATATTGTACGGGTACACAGGAGCTGGATTATATTTTCAATACTGTAATTACTCATTAGCAAGTTATAACTCCGTAGAGGGTCAAGGCACTGGTCGAGTTGGGATAGGTGTGTGGGGCGAGTCTGACCCTGCCTGGTTTTGCGTCATTGCCAACAATACAATAACCGAACACCGTGAAGACGCGATACACCTTGAAGGTATTGGTTGTTTGGTGATAAACAATACAATCACAAATAATGACTTTGGAATAGATGTTCAATATCCATCCAGGAATAACACAATATCCTTCAATGTGCTTTCAGAAAATAGCGTTAGTAATGGAATAGACAATGGTATTGATAATGCATGGATCTCTAACTGGTACGACGATTATTCGGGAATTGGCCCCTATACAATTCCAGGTATCGCACGAAGCATTGACCTGTCACCTCGACCTCAGAAATCACAATCTTTGGATATAGCTGCTATTTTCAGTGTCGTAGCAATACCACTAATCATAACATCTCTGATTCTAGTAATTGTTTGGAAACTCTATAGGCGAAACTAGCAAAATGGGTCGACCATTGTGGAATTGTGTAATCTTTTTCCTTGCTACTTCAATGGTACATAGGCAGAGGACTTGGTAGCGCCTATTCCGGGGTTTCCGTGCTTTACCTGCTTCGTGGTGATTGCAAGTTCGTGGTATCGTCAACCTGCTTGGCACATTAGATCTTGCCTGACCTGTCAAGCTGATTTATTCTATCTTGAAGTTGATTCAATAGTATCTCCCACTCCTCTAGTTGATCTGAGATCTCACTGATCGCCTTCTCCCTTGATTCTTCTCTGGCTTTGACGATGAGTTTCGCTAGTTGGGTGTGTATGGTCTTTCCTTTGTCGAAGAAAGACTCTGCGAGAATAAGTTGATACCCGGGAGTTTTGAACTCATGCATTCCATTAGACATATACCAGATTAGGTTGTCACGTTGAGCTTGAATTGATTCGTTGAGGAGAGCCCATGTGTCTCTGCACCTCATCTTCAGTCCTTGGTCAAACACCAGTAACTGGAGAATAAACAGGATCAGTGCTAATAACAGCAGAGCTGGAAACACAACAAAGAGTCCCACTACCAAAACGGCGCCCACCAACAGGAAAGACAGCATGAACCCTACCATGTACACTTTTTCAACCTGCAACCTGATGTCCACTCAGATATACCAATGGCACAATTGCTTAATTTTCCTGAGAACGACGCATTCTCAGATTGAATCTGTGAAGGGTCTAAAGAGTCCTTTACTTCAGTGGTACGTACGCAGAAGACTTGGTAGCACCGATTCCGGGGTTTCCGTGCTTTACCTGCTTCGTGGTGATTGCAAACTATGAAGTCCAACTTATTTTAGTCGGTTACCACACTGTTCTCCAGTTAAATTCAATCATT
>JBHLRC010000219.1:0-3879 GCA_048882965.1 Candidatus Thorarchaeota archaeon | reverse complement strand
CCAATTGAAGACTGGAGTATCAGTGACACTACCAATTTCATTATTGACAGTATGGGAACTATCAGGGACTTTGACACACTTGAAATTGGTACATACCCAATAGACATCGTTGTTACTAACGTTTACGGGCTTTCCTTAGAAGGTGGGATTGTCGTAACAGTCGATGACTCAGTGAACCCAATATGGATTTCCCAAATTCAAGACAGAACATTCAGCAACAACGAGGACATCGAGATTCAGCTGATGGCGTGGGACCTTGCGGGGATTGACAGCTGGTACATCAGCGACACAGAGAACTTCAGTGTTAGCTCTACCTCTCTGGTTGATACAGGGATTCTGACGATTGTTGGAATTGAGAATCTAGCCATAGGGACATATCCACTCACTATCACAGCCTATGATCCATCGGGGAACTATGTCACAGCAACTCTGAGTGTCACAGTGACTACTTCTAGAGCAGGAGGTATTGACACTGTTTTCATTGTATCAACAGCAGGTTTGGGTATAGCAATAATAGCTATGATTGTCGGGAGTTTATCATTTCTCAATACTCGTAAAAGCTCTAAGTGAGAGAGGGTCTTCCTCTCTCTTTCACTCTTTTTCAAACACTTCATCAGATTCATTAGAAACGGATTGCAACCTTCTACGGATAGGGAGAATTCAGATGGCTACAAAACAAGAAGCGGAGATTGTCTTTCTGGGAACTGGTGCTCCAATTTGTCTACCTGCGTTCTTTTGCACTTGTTCTACTTGCGAAGAAGCACGAAGGAATCCCAATCTGCAAAGAACTCGAGCATCACTCGCACTACTTGGTGAGGAAGTCACTGTCATAGATACAGGTCCAGACATAGAACACCAACTAGAACGAGAAGGAATCAGATATGTCAATAACATCTTCATAACACATTGGCATTACGACCATTTCTGGGGTCTTCCTGGATTCTTCGAGCCCGTGAGTATCAGTAAATGGGGACAGATCAACCTGTATGCGACCGAGGACATAATTGCTCGCTTCGAACGTGACTATGGGGGAATGAAGAAGTGGTTCCACCTTCACACGATAGAACCGGGAGATAAAATTCAACTCAAGGATGCAACATGGGAGGTTGTAAAGACAACTCACACAGAGTACAGTGTTGGTTTTATTGTGGACACCAAGATTAAGTTCGCATACCTTGTAGATGGTATAATCCCACCCCCTGAAACAATTAGTAGAATTAACGGTCTAGATTTGTTGATCACTGAATCAACCATGGACTCTCTAGATGAAGATTGGAAGAACTTTCAACTAGCGGATGCAGTAGACTTCTGGAGATCAACAGGCATTCAAAGATGTGTCCTAACTCACCTCTCATGCCATAGTTGGAAGGATGGGCAAATGATTGCAGGCTTAACCTCCTCTGAGAGAGATGATTTTGAGAGAGCGCATCCAAGTCTGACCTTTGCGTATGATGGAATGCGTATTCGATTGTGAATATGGACGCTTGATGCATGGCTCGTGAGATATTCGGAACTGACTATCTGCTGTACAAGCAAGACAAGCAGATGTAGTCCAGACTTTGGAGAGAGATTTCTCTCTCTCCTTCAGGTCGTCCCGTTTCCTATTGTATTCAGCAGAGCGTCTTTTTTCCCCATTGCCTGAAAGTTCTCAAACACTTATGATTACTCGGAATATACCTCCATAGAACAGGCTTTCACCTGAGCTACCATAGTAGAACTGCAGTCTTTTGAATACAATAGCAAAGTCTAAACCGTCTGAGCCTGATGCCCCTTTGACAGGAAAGACAACAGATCCTTTCTCCACACATTGATAATATGGAAACTCGCAGGAAGGTGATGTCGCAAGAGTATATTCGGACCAAGTAACACCATCTTTTGAGGTGGTGAAGCAAATCCTCCAAGTGGACTGATCTCCTTCATACATTGCACGTGTAGCAAGAATGAACTGACCTTTGGACCATATCAACGAGAATGGTCCCCACACCTCTTTATACGGTTCAGTAGGTGGTATCTCAATCGGTTCACTCCAGTCAATACCATTTGGAGAGTTAGTAACCCATACCGTACTGAATCCACCCGATGGAGTGTAGTCCCATGCAAGCCAGACTTTTCCCTTAGCCCAGCACAATGAGGGACAATAATCAATAGCACCCGGTGTGCCTGCTGCGCAAACTGGAGTAGTCCAATCAACAAGATTCCTACTTTTCACCACGAAAATGTCACCATATGCAAGGTCAACATAAGCCAAATAGAACCAGCCATTGGCGAAGAGAATATCATGTGACTCGATATTGCTACTTGTAGGTCTGAATAACTCAGTCTCTGGACCAAATGTGATGCCATCCGAAGATGTTCTCAGAAAGACAGCATATGCACTGCCTTGTGGCATATCAGAGGTTGCCTTCCTATAGGTCAGGTAGAATTGGTCATCATAATACAACACTCTCGGCCCCTCCTCGAATTCCTCACTGGCTACAATGGGCACTGCATCGGTCCCATCCAAGAGATATATGTCAGGGTTCCAGTGACTCGTTTCAGTCCAATCAAAGTACAACCAGTTCTGTCCTTGCGCAAAGACTGCTGCGCATCGAGAGTGGTCACTCCAGGGATTTGGGTCAATATCAGTTGTCCACAAAGGTTCAGCTTCGCCAACAGATAATGCCGCCACTTGAGTAGGAACCAAGCTCATAGACAGAGTGATAGCGATAATGCAAACGCAGAAAATCCATCTACTTAACTTCATTTTTCTCCTCCTAAAGCACATATGACCATACGATGTGATGGTCAGAGTGCCCATATCTAAGTGACAGCTCACTCAAGTATTTTGCCCTAAGTTTCACAAGTGAATGTCATTATCTATAATATAGTAATCAGCCTGTGAGACTACATGTACGAATAATGTGAGATTCTACTGGTGTGTCAAACATTGGACCTGAGTTCCGGCCCTACAGGCAAGAGAAGCAGATGTGGTTTTATCTTTCAATTTGAGAGGGGGGTTTTCCTCCCTCCTCACTCTTTCTTCAATTACACATTAGATTGATTAGTTGGTTTAGGAATTGTTTTTGCTAACATAGATTTCCCGAAGGTTAAGGAGAGAAGAAAATGAGAAGACTGAACAAAACAGCGCTTTTTGTTTTGATTCTAGTGGTCTTAATGTTTCTTCCCGGTTGCATTGCCAAGGAAGAAGATGGGATACCCTATGAGGGGACAGATGTGGTTCTTCAAGCGGGAAACACCCAACCGAAATTCAAATTCTCACCCAGTTCATTAGACCCGGCTTTCGCGGATATTCGGTTAGGGGCGGGCATTTATAGCTCCTTCACATGGAGGGACCTTCCAATTCTTAACAGGGCTATGAATAATATCATCGACTATGGTGCGTGGCGGGTCGATACATGCGTAGACGAGGTTGAAGGACCAATCTACTGGGAATATAATAACGAGCAAGAATTTCCTGAGGAATACGACCAATTTATCGACGGGTTATATGACCACGGGGTGTCCGTTGACTATATGTTGCATTTCTGGGACAAGACAGGCCACGCAAATGGGTCGGAACTTTCCACGCCGCGATTCCAGACTGAGGAGCAAATCCAAGATTTCTTGAATTACACACGGTTCGTGGTCAGTCATTATAAGGGTCGTATCCAGTACTACACGATATGGAGTGAGCCAGATAATTGTGGAGGGGCTGGAGGTGAAGAAGGAATCAAATGCATTTTACCGGAGGACTACATCAATCTGGTCAGGCGTACTGTGCCGGTCATTCATGAGGAGGACCCCCAAGCAAAGGTAGCCATAGCCCCTAATGTCCTCTTCTTCGCGCAGGACTACCTCTCTACTGTCATCGAATCTGACATCATGACCATGGTGGACGTG
>JBHLRC010000218.1:0-3902 GCA_048882965.1 Candidatus Thorarchaeota archaeon | reverse complement strand
AGCCCCTCAGTAACCCGAAGAGGAGAGGGTTACTGGTGATACTATAGATTAGCAGTACAGCGGATAGCGCCATTAAGCCCAGGCTGAACTTGGAGTGAGTCTCATTGTACAGCTGAGTATACAGATACAGTATGTATCCATACATAATCATGTTCAAACCCGAGAGCACGATCCTGAAGGTGATATAGCTCTCTATCTGCTGCTCTATCTTCTCCAACGCCTCGGGGTCATCTGGGTTCAGCTTCGGCCTCCAAGGGTATCTCTGATCTGGTTGAGCAGACACTATAAGGCATGTTGAAAATACTAGCGTTAAAGCTAACAATAATAGCAACTGTTTCCTCATTCTTCATCACCTTCTCCATTGATCTTCTTGTTGATCTTCTCCCATATCTCGTCGAACTCATCCATGTGTTCCTCGATCCTCGGAGTCAGGAAAAACATGGAGCCATAACCACCCCCCATGGAGTAGATTAACTCGTTATCCACCAGCACCTCTAAGTGATGCTTGACGGTCCGGTAATCGAGCCCCAGATGGATTCGTAGCTGATTGGTGTTCATGGGTTCCTCTCGTAAGACATCAATGATGCGTGCCCGGTTGGGGCCTCCGCGTGTCCCTGTGAAGAGCCACAGGAGCAAGTGCTTGAAGGTACGTGTCGGAGGCGCCATACGAGTCGAACCACTGGTATCTTGTCGAGTATCTGTAAAAATCTATGTTTAAGCATATACCCATTTTACACCCAATTTAGATCAAAATCAAGAACCATTTTCTCATACGCTTTTTTCGTCTGTAATTACAGACAAAATAATCGGAAGGACTATCACTCTCCCCGCATATTATAATGTGTCGGATTAGTTAGATGAAGCCTAAGAAAAAGCTACCAGAAGGCAGCGAGGAGATGGCTGAGATCGGGAAATACATCCTAGTCAAATCCACATTGAACAAACAACCATACTACAGCATCTACGAGTTCTTTGAGGCGAGTGATGGTCGCCGGTACTGGCCGAGGGGAGCCAGTGACAGCGACTTCAACTCGGTAAGGCATGAGCTGGAAAGAATCACTGGTAGAAAAATCAAGGTTAGTTTGCCGAGTTAGCGAGTCTTAGGTGTGGTCGTTCTGGAAGAGCTCAATTAGTTCCCCGTCTGGTCCCTTGAAGAAGGCTATTCGGATGGGTATCTGTGGACTGGATTTCAGGGTCACGTCCCTTGGTTCGACGGTTACCTCGGCGCCTGCTTTTCTAGCTAGTTCAAGGGCGGCTGTGCAGTCATCAGCCCGTAAGGCTATGTGGCGGAATACGCCCTCGTCCCAGACTTGGTCTGGTTCGCTCTGTGATATCTCGAAGTAGTTGCCGTCACCCGTGTCCAGTAGTACGGTTTTCTTGGGTGCTTCTCCCCATGAGACCTTCTCCTTGAAGCCCAGCGTTTTGTAGAATTTGATGGATTTCTCTAGGTCTTTTACCTTCATGGATACGAGGTGGAATCCGCATCCCTTGATCTTCGTGTTTGGCATCTTGTATCGGGGAGATATCTGGTCGAGGAGTGATTAAAAACATGTGATGGAGGTAGGCTCTGGTTAAATGACACCAATACTAGCTAAACAGCAGCCACAACGCTGGAACAATCAACACCAGCAACACTGTAGTTACGAACCAAGCCGTGTTAGCAAGATCAACATCCAAGTCATAGAGGGTTGGAGGAACCATCGCCATGAAAGCCACAGGCATCGAGGCCAACGCCACGGAAACCCGTAGAGGAAGCCCACCATCAACACCCCCCAACCCAAGAAAACTCCCCAAGAGGTAAACACACCCCGGCACAGCTATGAATTTAATCAACGAGATCAAGCCAGCCTCCCTGAGGTAACCACCCATCTTGCCGAACCTCATCGCCATACCAATAGATGATAGCAGAAGCAGCGTCCCAAGAGGGATCAGAACACTATTCAGTGGAGCATATAGGCTGGGTCGTTTGACGCCCATGAGGTTCAACCCCAACCCAACAATCATACTTGAGATGGCGACTAACACGAATTTGTCGGTGAGGACACCTCGAAGCCGATACATGTTGGACTCTTCTTGGGTTGCCTCGGCCATGGATTTGGCGAAAGTGAACCCGACTCCATAGTAGATGAGCGTCTCGAAGAGCTTGTAGAAAGGCATCAAAGCGACGGCATCCTCACCATACAAAATATAGACCACGAGGGAGCCAATGCTCCCAATGTTGGTGAAGCCGCCACAGATGACAAATACCCCCATCTGTTTCCTTCCGAGACCCAAAAACTTGGCTACCACATAGGCTAGGACTCCGCCCAGCAGTATCGCGAATGCGCCTAGAAAGGGCAAGGAGACGATCCTTACATCATCGATGTTCAAAGCCCAGATGGCTCCACCAAACGCCACGGGGTTAATGTAGAGGAGCGCGGCTGCCTGCAATCGTCTTCTTAGGCTGTTGATCTCTTCATCGCTCTGCGAGACACCCCTAGAATAGAGATTCCTGTACAGGTACCCGGCGAGGAGACCAGAGGCGATCAAAACCAGTGAGAAGAGTATGTCTCCTATGCCAGCCATACCGTAGACTAGGCTGTTCCATATTTAACGGAGACGCTGGACTGTCTGCGAAGTTATTTAGCGGCGTAAAGGCATGAGAACCAGTATGACTGGTGTATCGGTAAACGGTGAGGTCATCAACTGCAGGCTTGTTCTATTCGACCTCGACGGCACCCTAGTGGACAAAGAATACAGAAACACAGCATTAGCCAAGACAAGATACAACGCAATAACAAGGCTAGTAGGAGCCAAAGCAGCGCAGAGATGGGCACAGTACTCAGGCGTAGACCTCGACACATTCAAGGTCGATGAAAACGGGCCCCTATCGAAGGCACCCCGCAAAGAGGACGTAATAGTTGCGACGACAGCGATCTGGTTGAACGGGTTAAACTGGTTCGAGGCAAAGGAGCTAGCGATTAGGGCGTATGCTGCTGCGGATGTGGAGCAAAATCGGTCTTTCAAATCGAGGCTGATACATAGGGCTCAGGAGGCGTTGAGGGAGATGCGCAGGGCTGGGTTATTACTTGGGATTGCTACCAATGGGAGTGGAAAGATGGCTCGGGAGATCATGGCGCTTAACGGAGTTGAGGAGTTGTTTGATGTCTTTACTGGGGCTGATGAGGTGGCTGAGGGGAAGCCGGAGCCGGATATGATATTGGAGGCGTGTAGAAGAGCTGGTGTTGATCCCGGTGAGGCTGTTTATGTGGGTGATGAACTGGTGGATGCTATAGCAGGTAAGGCTGCGGGAGTAGCTGGAGTGATAATTGTGAAACGTGGATCTGATATCTCGGCTTACACACGATATGTTCTTGACTCGGTAGTGTACCTCAAGGCTGTTTAAGGTGCGTAAAAACTAAATCCCTGAAGAGCCGCTCAATCCTTGATTGTTATGAGCCTAAGGACCGTAGATGATTTTCCATTCCTCAAAGATAAGATATACTTCAACTGCGCCGCACAGGGAGCAGTACCCGAATCCACCACACGTGTGATTGAACGATACTTCAACGACTACTGCGCAGTCATCAGGGGAAAACCAAACCCGGAAGCGCCAAACTACCGTGAAGTAAAGACGAACAGCAAGAAACTATTCGCGGAGATCATCGGGGCAAAGGAAAGCGAGCGGGCTTTTGTGCCCAACGCCACCACCGGGATCAACACAGCGTTCAGCATGATCCCCTTCGAGAAGGGGGACAACATCGTCCTCTCAGACCTATCATATCCCATGGGAGCCACCATCGTCACCGGTTACCAGAGGAAAGGTGTCCAGAGCAAGTTTGTGAAGCACCACGACGGGGTAATCGAGACGGGTCAATGGGAGGAAGCCATCACCGATGAGACAAGGGCTGTGATGATTGATC
>JBHLRC010000217.1:0-4081 GCA_048882965.1 Candidatus Thorarchaeota archaeon | reverse complement strand
AAGCAGTAAAAGAACAACGTGAACATGAGAAGCTACAACATAGATTTTCTGACCGTCATGAACTCCGAAGAAAAAAACACAAGCGTTGATCTAGACTGAGAGTCTATAAGCCTCATCTGCCCCCTCGTAGTCACCAAACTTGGTACAGATGTCTCCAATCCTTCTCCATGCTTCTTTGTGCAATGGATTTAGCATTACAGTAGAACGATATGCTGCTGCCGCTGCAATGTCATGACCTTTCCATTGTAACAATCTTCCATAGGAGAACCATCCCTCCACATCCTCTGGTCGTTCCAGTAGCATCATCCCCATCATGTCCATAGCTAAGCTTGGAATGAATGGAATTATGAGTACCAAAAAGAGGCCGCCAATTATTACCGCGATCAGGACTGACATTATTCTTAACCATCCAATCAATCACTTTTCTGCCTTGTCAAATAGGATTGATTTTAGGAAATTATCGATATCAAATCGACCCTCAGTCATACCCATGTACCAAGGGCCTTCCAGTCCGAGTGCCTCTCGAATCTCTGGGATTGACTTTCCCTCCTTGTGAAGGTTCAACACCTTTTTCCGGATGTCTTTTAGGAAATCGATTCTGACCTTGAGGTGTTCCTTTGGCGATACGATTGGGCCTCTGTGAGAGTCAAAGAGAATGTTGATATCCATCTCAGCGATTTTCTCTAGAGTTTTAATCATTTGATGAATATTCTCATCAGGCATACCAATTATCTTTCGAGATGGGACTGGGACTGCATCAGCAGAGAAAAGCCACTTGCGATTTGGCTCATAGAATCCCACCATCTGGTGGCCATGACCCGGGAGCGTTACCACATCGAACTTGAGGTCTCCAATGGTGAAATGTAAGGGCATTTTCTTAACGGTCGCCACCGGTTTTGGTTGCCCCCACACAAAGTCGAAGAACTCTGGAATAATTGGTGGATTCTTAATAATCTCAATATCTGATTCCATGGCATATATCGTTGCTTGAGGAACGAAAGCTGAACAACCACCGTAATGGTCCTCGTGTGCGTGACTTACATAAATTCTGTTTATCTTGTTCTCCGTTGCAAACTTCTTGATATCTTCAAGAGCATTTGCACACCCTGCATCAAAGAGTGTATCCTTGATGAGGTAAGCAATGGCCCACATTATAGGCTGGCCATCCTCCATGGCCGTTGCGCTCTTAACTAGGGTCACATCCTCATTGTAGGGTTCCACTTCAAACATATGCTGAGAGCATGCAATGCATAACTTGATTCCTTCGGTATAGCTAAGCTATTGCCTCTTTTTCTATGAGTACCGGCGGTGCAAACTTGCGGAGTCTTTTCAATCCCAAAACTTTGTCTCGTCTTCCCACCTTGGAGTCACCAAGTGCCTGTTCCATGAACCCTATGGCTTCGTCATACGCCTTTCGGGGGACGGGAAACGGTACACCATCTTTTCCTCCAAATGCGAAACACATTCTCACAGGGTCTGTCCATGATGCAGGAGTACCGAATATCACCTCTGAGATGAGTGACAATCCCCTGACTGTAGCAGGTCCGATTCCCTTCATGAAGAGAAGGCCTTCGTAGTCAGATGGCTGGGTTTCATACGCACGTCGAACAGAGTCCCAATCCATACGAGTCGGTAAGACCTTGTAAGATGGTAGGACCTGAAACGTTTCATCCCCTTCAATCCATGGTATTAGGGTAGTCTGCCCGTATGACTTGATATCCTCAAAGTATCGTCTGATACGGCCTGGCTCCTCTTTGATGATGTCCACACTGACCTTCCGGCATTCCTCAGAGCTACTCGCTGTCATATCAAGAGCTGAATCTTTTCTATGTCCTGATATCATTCCGGAATGAGGCTCATCAATGAAGTCATCCGTGAGAAACGAAGACCAATGATACCGTCGTGCATCGTCACTCTCATAGTCCATCCCTTGTTGAACAACAGTCCAGTTCTCTTCAGCATCCACGAAAAAGACGTGCTGATAGAGGTTGTATCCATCCTGGACACCTGCATTGTCCACCTTTGCGACTGACCTGCTAACCTCTACAAGACCCGCACCATCCAGACCATAGTCCTCCAAAGCCCGAAGCTGTGTGGGAACTTTCCTCGAAGCCATACCTTTCCCTCCTACTCCTATCATTCCGTGTTCCTCAAAGTTGAGTGCTGTCTTCAAAACACCACAGGTGACGGTGGTTGATCCAGAGCTGTCCCAGTCGTAACCAAGAACATTGGAGAGTGCTTGGAACCACACCGGATCTGCAATTCTTTGCAGCAATTCTGCAGTACCAAACTCATCAACAATGAATTGACAGAGAGTTCGAGCCATGGGAATCATTCGTTTCACTAACCAGTGAGGCGCTCTACCCGGATGCAGCTTGAGGTCTGCAACACCTGCTCTCTTCAATGTGAAAGCTCCAATATGATGTTCTGACTTACATAGATAAGGACCACAGGATCTTCTAGAGGGTGGCACGTAGTTTTTCCAGGGTTTCTCTTAGTTCATCTCCAGCTTGTGCAAGCCAGCTCTCCAGTATTTCGCAACCATAGTCATCGCAGTGAGCACATGTTTCCACATTACGTTCACTTGCGCAGGATTTGACACTGCATGTGGAACAGAACTTCAATTTGGGTTCTCCAGCAACCTTGCATCCAACACAGTTGATGTCTTCAGCTGTTAGAGGATACTCAGGACTTCCCCACTCTGCAGCCTGCTTCTCTCTCAGTTCATCATCATCTGTTTTCCAAGCGATATGAGCTGGACATACTGTACAGTCCAATCCACAGTAAGCACGCATATTCTCTGTCATGATAAACAATATGCCTGAAGTAAATAAAAGGACAACAGATAGCCGAAACTAATTCTAAAAGGTTCTTGTTAAACTCCAGGTCAAGTAATGCTTTTATTCTTAGTTCACTAAACGTACCTGTTAGTGAATTCCAATAGGATTCTTCCATATCTAAGAGCTGGTACGTATGTCTGAGAATGCAGAATGGGAAAATGCAATTGAGTATAAGAAATTCCTGAAAGATGCTCGTGAAAATGTAGAGCTAATGAAAGCGAGATACAACGACCTTCAGATTACTGAACAGGATCTTGAGAATCTCCGCAGTCTACAGAATAATCTAAAGATACTAGTCATTGGAAATGATCGATGTAATGACACAGCTGGTAACCTCCCGATTCTTGCCAAGATGACTGACATCTCATCCAAATTGCAACTTCGAATTCTTGACAGTGATGCGTATGCAAGGTACCATCAACAGTTCAAAGTGAACGGAAAACGGAAAACTCCTGTTGTCCTATTATTGAGTCCGGAACACAAAGAGCTTTGTCGCTGGGTGGAACGACCCAATGCCGCATACAAAGTCATTAATGAGGCAACGGATCCTTCTCTTGAGAGCAGAAAGAAAGCTTTGAAGAATCTTTACAGCGATGCAGAGATTCAACGTCAGAGTGTGAACGAGTTCATGAATCTGATACTCCGAGCTGACTTCATCTTAGGAAGAAAATAAACATGGCACACAATCTTGCAAAGGCTGACTGGACCGATGATGATCGTGTTCAGCGAATGGCAAAGACCTACAATATAAGATATGATGAAAAATTCTGGAAGGCTGTTGAATCATTAACAGGCATGGAATCCCGCTCCGTTGTTGCAGATTTCGGGTGTGGTCCTGGACTCCTCCTGGCTGACATCGCAAATCGTTTCAAAGCGCATACTGCAATCGCATTAGATGAAAGCGCACAGATGCTTGCAGTGGCAAAGTCAAAACTCGAAGAGCTTACAAAACTCGAAACTATTGACATACACCAAGTAAACTTTGATACCGAGCCGATTAAGATCAATCCTGATAGTATCGACTTTGCCTTCTCTGGATTTATGCTTCATGAGGTTGCCAGTCCCATTGATTTTGTATCCAGTGTTTTCAAAGTTGTCCGGACTAATGGTTTCTATGTAGTATATGATTTTGTTTCTGGAAATGAGATGCAATTTGTAAAGGCTATGAGTCAACAGGGCATGAGTGAAGAACATGCAAGAAAGCGATACCCACATATGTGCAAGCATTCTGCAGACGATAT
>JBHLRC010000216.1:0-4084 GCA_048882965.1 Candidatus Thorarchaeota archaeon | reverse complement strand
TCAGAGATAAATGTAACGTTCATATTGTTATCCAAAATAATTTCGATTAATGGTGCTAGTGGCATATCACCTTTTTTTATCGGCACATGATAGTATTCATTCCCATTTTCATACATAACACCAGTTACATGTAAAAGAAAATGCCTAAGTCTTAAAGGTTTAAGTTTTGCAAAGACTTCCTCAAAGTCCTCTCTTTTCTTAAGACCACCATTTGTTCTAGCATGGATATGACCAAGGCCAATGACAGGTATTACTCCCTTTACTTGTCTACAAACCTCAATTATCTCATCAAGACTTCCAAAAACACGTTGTTTACCCATTGTTTCAATACCAAGTTTAATCTTTAATTTATCTTTTTTAAAAGCTCCTTGGATTTTCTTTATGCTTTTAACCATTTTCTTCATTGTCTTCTTCTCAGACTCTTCACCGTAAAAACCGGGATGAATAACTACAGTTTTAGCATCCATTTTATCGCCAACACGCGCTGAATAAATTATTTTTTCTAAACTCAAATCAAGCTCTTCTCCACTACCTGCAAGATTAATATAATATGGAGCGTGAACATGAAGCTCTACATCATTTTCTTTTGCATAATCATGAATAAATTGAGCCTCATCATCTTCCATAACATATAGACCGCGAACAAACTGTATCTCCATTGCATTTAAATCAAGAATCTGTTTGGTATAAACAATGCCATCTTTATTTGTTCGACCTTTACAAGAAAGAGGAATACCTGCTTGTCCTATTCTAATCATAACTCTCTCATCCTCCCATCTAAATTATATAAACTTCACATGTTTAATTTATACAAAACAAAGAAAAAACTTAGGCTAATTCTTCAAGGCGACTCATTATATTCCAAATTAAAGTTCGACCATGCAAAGGAATATTTGGATCATTTGCCATTTCATCTAGTTTTGATGTTGCAGTTGCAACCCTCACATCTAACGGATTACCATTATTTAAAAGAGTAGCTTTTACCTCCTCAGCACCTCTTCTAATATTACGTGGAATAGAATTATCTTCATTGAGCATGTTTAAACCGTCGCAAACTTGAGCGATTTTGTCATCAGTTGACATAGGAATCACCATTCTTTGTTTTTAACCGGTAACACAGTAATGAATTTAAATATTTTGGGAATTTAATTATTTTATTCCAAATAATCGGTATTTAATACCTTAATTATCTCTGTTGCAATACCCTTTCCAACACCTGCGACCCGTATAAGTTCTTCTTCTGATGCATTTGCAATATCTCTAATACTTCCAAAATGACTTAAAAGACGTTTTGCGAGAACTGCCGAAACATTTGGAAGACCTTCTATTAAGTACTGTTGCCTTTCTTTTAAAGACATCTGAGGTTTTTCACCTCTTACCGCTACTACTTTATTATCTTTTTTTTGCTCACGTGTTGCAATAACTTTCAAAAGATCTGCTGTTTCCATATCATCTTTGGTCATAAGGACAGGCACTCCAAAATCAACTGATATGGATGATATACTCCCAAAAATTGCATTATGTGAAATATTACGTTTTGTAAGTAGGTTATCTCCTTCTAATATTAAAACTGGTCTGGAATATGCATCACGTAGTTGAGAAATTTGTTTGAAAAGTTTACCTTTAATAAGCGATTCCAAGAAATCATCAACGTTTTTTCTTTCAACACCTATTCTTGATGATAATATGTAGTCTCCAACATCAAGCTGCTGAGGTTCAATATCTACTCCCTTAATGGTTAAATTCTTTACAACATTTGAGCGATACTCTCTGTTATCAACAACTATCTTTACGTTATCCTTTTTTTTCTCATAATCAATGAGTGTTCTTTGATTAGGTTTCGCTTTTAGTTCCTGCTCATAAATTGAAACAGCGTCTTCAAATCTCTTTGCCAATTTATTCCGAATTAATTCAAGCTCTGATTTCATCCTTTTTTCTTTTCTTTTTGCAGACCAATAGTATCCTTCGTCAGGTGTGCCTTTTGTTATAAGGATGATTACTTTCCCCGCCATTTTACGAGCTGTTCTACCCCTGCGTTGAATAGCGCGAATTTCAGAAGGAATCGGTTCATAAAAAACTACAAGATCACAAGAAGGAATGTCAAGACCTTCTTCAGCAACAGATGTTGCAATTAATACGTTGCATTCATCTTCTTTGAATTTTTTAATAATTTTTGCTTGTTCTTTCTGTGAAAGGCCTTTGTCTCCTTCTTTTATTGTCTGGCCAATAAAGCGAGCAGGCTTTACATTTTTAACTTTTTCAAGTTCGTTACAAATATATGCAGAGGTATCTCTATAATGTGTAAAAACGATAATCTTTGAATCTGGTTTTTCCATAAGTTGTGTTTTAACAATATTTATTATTTCATCGACTTTAGGATGTTCAATATTAAGTGATTTGATATATGCTATTGCTTCTAGTATGTTGTGATCAGACACAATTGATCTTGAAGATTTAGTACTACCCTTAGTATTTGCTTCTTTGCCCATTCTTTGGAAGTAGTTTTTCAGGGAGTTTACACCCTGTGTTTGAATGAGTTCTAAAGCATAATGAATCTTCATTGCTTCACTCTGGATTTGTGCAGCTTGAAAAAAAGCTTTATGAGGTTTTGGACTTGCCCGGATTACACCTTGAATTTTTTTCTGAGCATCAAGAAGCTTTGTTTTATTAATCAAAGAAATAGATGCGCTATCAATAGCACCAATTTCCTTTAACTTTTTTAAACGTGAAGACAACGCTTTTCTTAGAAGCTGAATAGTGGAAGAAAAATCCTGTGGTAGTGGTATTTCCTTCCAAACTATTTTCAAATCATGAACATATGGTTTAACATCAGGATCGTACTTTGTTCTAATCTCAATATTTGTAATATCTAGATTTTTACAAACCTCAAGGATCTTAGAAACATCGTTGCCAGGCGATGCTGTAATACCAAGAATTAAACCTTTTTCACGCTGTTTCTGATACATCTCTGATACAAATACGTAGGCATAATCTCCTACAGCATGGTGCGCTTCGTCAAAAATAATAAAAGAAATATCTTTCAGATCAAGTTTTTTAGATAAAAGATCGTTTTGAACAACCTGCGGGGTTGAAACAATAATTTTACCGTTTATCCATAATTCTTTACGTTTAATAGGAGAAACCTCGCCAGTAAATACAATTATTGATTCGCTGTCGATTGTTAAAAAATCCTTTAAAAAATTGGCATGTTGAAGAACTAAAGGTTTTGTCGGCGCTAAAAATAAAATTTTAGAATCCTTTTTTTTAAGTTCCCTTGCAATTAAAAACAGGGCAATCAAAGTTTTACCAAGACCTGTTGGAAGTACAACTAAAGTGTTTTTTTTACTTGCAGATTCAGCAATATTAATCTGATATTCTCTTCTTTCAACTGATTCAGGTTTTATAAATTGATTTTTAACAAACACAAAAACGTAATACATTAAGGCATTTTAGAATATTTGGGATAAAAATAAAAATTATTTTTTTCAAAAAACATTATATGGCATATAGCTGTTTCCTACTTGGTTGCAAGGTATGGGAATATTAGGTATAACTCTATTGGGATATGGAATACCGTTATGGCTCGTGTTTTTAATCGTAATAATAGCGGTTCTTTTAATCTGGAAGCTTATTAAATTTGCAATAAAAATACTAATAATTGTAGTCATATTTTTTGTTATCTTATTTGGATTAGACTTATTAGGTTTTTTTGATGCTATACAAAATTTAATCGCAGGTATTACTTAATTATCCCTAGTGTTAAATGAGATATAAAAAAGTTCTCTATCAATAAGTTCCAGTCTACCAAAACGTGGAACATTTATATTTTTGTCTATTTCATTTTGCATAAATTCTCGCCTCGCCCCAACTGGCACAATAAAGATCTATTATTTAAACTCTTTCTTTCTTCTTAAAAACTCCTGTCAAAAACAACATCTTCAGAAGGAATTGTAAAATGAATAGTTGTTCCTGTTCCTTGGCCATGACTGTCTGCCCAGATTTTCCCACCATGTTTGTCAATAATTAACTTACATATAGATAGACCAAGTCCTGTTGAATCAAGTTTGTGTCTAGAATCATCTGT
>JBHLRC010000215.1:0-4089 GCA_048882965.1 Candidatus Thorarchaeota archaeon | reverse complement strand
AGAGGGTAATCTATGAATATGGAAACAGCATAGTAGATGTTTCCAGTAGGATCAACAACGATGTATGGATCTTGATCGACTGTCAAGCCCTGTAGCATGATAGATTGAACCCGTGACAACACATCTCGTTCAACCAACATGTCCATGTCCCTACCGAGATACGACCATCCCTCTGGGCCCATCGTGAGGATGTAAAAGAACGATTCAAATCCGCGCAAGGTATAGTCAGGAGCCCCTGAATAGGTCACATTACCAACCTCCGCGAGGCTTGGTACATTGACAAACACGACATCACTGAATCCTCGGCCCTCACCATAGTAGAAGTTGGCATCCCTAGTCCGATTGAACAGGGATATGAGATTGTCACCCTGAATCAGCTCGCCACTAAATGCGTCCAATACGAGGATTCCTTCTGTATGAGTGTAGAGGATATGTTGATTGATGAAGCTAGTCCATGTCGCGGTTGTATCGAAAGTGAGTGGTGCAATCCAGTATTCATGGTTCTTTAACAGCACAATATCTGAATCTGCAAGTTGCATCCAATTCGTACCTATTTGATTCCGCATTCGCAAATAACTCGCCGTTTGGTCCCATTGGCGTACAGTAGTGAGAGTTTCAACCTCACTCTCAGGAGTTGCATTCGTGGTCAAAGCGGAAATGGGTTTTTCCTGAAAGTTTTCCAAACCAGCAGCCCAATTCGTAATGTCAATCTCTTTGCGGGTTTCCAGATTGAACTTCCAGTCAATGTAGCGGTCCCCATTCATCTGAATTCCATAATAGAATCCTTGAATAATAGGGAGCATGACCACTATGGCAATCAAGAAAATTGAAATTCCCAAAAAAGACCTCCGAGACCCACCCATAGGAATAAGTCGTTCTATCTTCAGTCTTCGAAGTTCGTTTGCTATGTTCACGCGATCTTGCATAAGCAAGTTCACTCGTTTTCGATAGTCTTCAGCACTAATGGCACCTGCTTCATACTCTTGACGAAGTGAGAGAAGCTCACCCTGTAATCGCGCAAGGTCACCCTCAAGAGAAGATATCTTAGTCTTTAATCGCTGACGAGCATCCCCGGAGCGGACCCGTACAGCCATGAAGACAAAAGAGCCCACAATACTGGCACCAAGGGCAATGATCAATGCGAGATAACTCATCCATGTTCCAGCATTCACAGTCCAGGTGGGTACACTAAGGATCTCCAGAACCAGAGCCAATGAAACCACAATGAGTCCCTTGGAGATTACGACAAAGATATCTCTCCGTTGAAGCATAAGGTCAGTTATGATGCTGAGGACCAGTCTAGCTGCTGTGACCACAAGTACCGTGGAGATAAGCCCCACATAGAGCTGATACGCTTCCATAGCAGGAATCAGACTCTGTATGGATGCTGCGGAAGTCCCTGGGTAAAAGGGAAGTGCAAACATAGTACCAAGTTCTCCAGGAGTTATGGAAATTGACCCATCACCCATTAGCATCATCAGGAATGCGACATTCTGACCAGTGAGAGAATAACCTCCAATTGAAACATAATAGAGAAAGAATCCTCCAAGCTGGATAAGTCTCCAGAGGACGCCTGTCCGGATGTCCAATTTCTTCAAGTGTGAACCTGTCTGAGAGAGCGCAGAAATGAAGGACAGAGATGTAGAACGTGTCCAAAGTGTCAACAAACTGCTTAGTATAGCCAAGATGAGTGATGCAGTGAATACATTATTCTGCAGGGTCCAAGTCTCCCAATATCCGACATCAGCTTTGGCATTGAATAAAGTGATATGGATAACCTGACCCAGCCACCACCCATAGGCTGCACCTCCAGCAAGGATTCCAACAGCTCCAATGATAATAAGCACTACTAAGATCCGCAAGTACCTCATGGACTATCCTCTCTCGATATGTATCTCCAAAGTTAGAAGAACATAAGAGGATAGCGTTTTCGGTTTCCTTTGTTTTTGCTCCTTTTTCAGACTGCCTACACAACTAAGCTGAGGTATCTTGCGGATGGTCAGTGTTTTCAGAGGGTCATGGAAGTGTCAGTTCATGTTATTGGTGTGGTTTCCTTCCTTGTTCGAGAACAAGCCTTTTTACTGAAACAGTTTGGTTCCAAGCTAGCCCAGTTGAGGGACTTAGTAGAAGTGCGTGATTCTATGGTCACAAAGATTACAGTCATCGGTATGGGTTATGTTGGGATTCCATGTGCTGCATTATTGGCAGATGTACCTGGTTTCCTCGTAACAGGACTTCAAAGGCGGTCAAAAAGATCTGGATGGAAAATCGAGCACCTCAATGCTGGAAAGTCACCCTTTGAGGGTGATGAGCCAGGGCTTGATGAATTGATAGCCAAGGTTGTGGCCAAAGGAAGTTTCAAAGCTACTGATGATGTGGACGTCTTGAAGGATTCTGATGTCATCCTGATTGATGTTCAAACTCCAACAGATGAGAACCATGTTCCTCATTATGACTCCTTGAAAGAGGTCAGTAAACAAATCGGTGAGCGGATAAAAAAAGGTACACTTGTTATTGTTGAATCCACCGTTGCTCCTGGGACTACTCATAATGTTGTCCAAAAGATCATCGAAGAGCAATCTGGTCTCAAGGCGGGAGAGGATTTCCATCTTGCCTTTGCATATGAACGTGTGATGCCAGGTAAGCTGATTCACAACATCGTACACCTTCCAAGAATTGTAGGTTCAATCACCCCAGAGGGAGGGAAACGAGCTGTGGATCTCTACTCCAAAATTGTGAGAGCAAAAGTGCATTCGACAGATGTTCTCACTGCAGAGGTCTCTAAGACAATAGAGAATGCCTTCAGAGATGTGAATATCGCTTTTGCTAATGAGATGGCACTGGTCTGCGAGAGTCTTGGAGTTAATGTCTATGAGGTCATTGAGATTGTAAACCAGTTGGATAGCAGGATGATGCATATCCCAGGTGCTGGTGTTGGTGGTCACTGTTTGCCAAAGGACACTTGGCTCCTACGTCATGGACTCAATGAATATGGCTCGCAGAAGGTGGAAGCGAAGTTCATCTCTCTTGCGCGGGAGATCAATAATTTCATGCCCATCCACATGGCAAACCTCATCCAAGATGCTCTTGAGAAAAAGGGGGTGAGGATTGAGGGAGCAAGAGTGACCATCCTTGGAATTGCATACCTGGAAAATTCAGACGACACAAGAAACACACCAGCCCTAGCACTAATCCATGCGCTAAAAGAGAGAGGTGCGGAGGTGGTCCTGCATGACCCGTATGTTCAAGACGGGGACCTTGGATTGCCAGAGATTGAGAGGGACATATATGCAGCGGCTAAAGGTTCTGACTGTCTGGCGTTGGTGACCAAACATAGGGACTATTTGGACTTAGACTTTTCAAAACTCGGAGAAATTATGAGAACACGGATTTTTGTGGATGGCCGTAATGTGTATGATGAAGAAAGACTCATTTCACTCGATTTTGAGTACAGAGCTGTGGGGAAAGTGGGTCCTAAGAACTAGACACACTTCCCATTTGTCCTCGTTCACTATGCTCCAAACTTCTCGATGTAACCAGAGTAACCTAAGAGAGTGGGCATGACATCGATTCCCCGTATTGTATGAAGTGCTCCTTTTGCAGCATCAATCTCAGAGAATTTCTTCACATCATCAGGACGGATGAAGTCTGACCAGAATAGAATTGGCACAGGATCACAAGCATGTTCCTTCACAGATACTGGTGTTGAATGATCTCCAGTTATTGCAATGACAATCCTATCACCAACCTCGTCGATGACCTTCTTAATCATTGCATCACTCTGTTCGATTGCATGGACTTTCTCCTGCGCATTCCCATCATGACTGGCATTGTCTGTCGCCTTTATGTGAACGAATACATAGTTGTAGCCACCCTTAATCGTTTCAATCGTTTTCGCCGCAATGTTGTCGAAGTTGGTGTCAATTGTCCCTGTCTGACCTTCCACATGGATATGCTCCATACCAACATATTGTGCAGTTCCAATATAGAGTGCACCACCAGCAAGCGCTGCGGCCTTAATTCCATATCTCTTAGGCAATGGAGGAACATCACTATGTTTACCCGGACCTCTGAGAAGGATTGCATTAG
>JBHLRC010000214.1:0-4123 GCA_048882965.1 Candidatus Thorarchaeota archaeon | reverse complement strand
TAGAAATCAAAGTAAACAAGGATAACTACTTTGTACCCGGAGAGTTCTTTGTTCAGTCATTCTTGAAAGAGAATGATGCACTTGTTCGGGCAACTCCATTCATTTTTGGTGGAGGGACTTTCTTTGTAGGGTTCATGATTCTCGTCGGTGTGTTGCGAGTTCGTTCAACAAAAAGGAAGAGACAGCTTGAGATTGACATCGCAAATAAAAATCGTTTTGAGGACGCTGATAACATCATCGGCGTCATTGTCATGCACAAGAATAGTGGCATACCAATCTATTCTCGAATTGTTAAGGGTGGATTTGAGGAAGGCATCGTTGCAGCGTTCATCTCAGCAGTCACGCACTTCAGGGAAGAGTTTGAGATGTTGGAGGAGCAGAAAATGCAAGTCATTCCCATCTCTGACATCATCCGCGCTGTGCAGACGAAGAATCTCATCTGTGCGTTTATTACCATCAAGTCTGCATCCATTGAACACAATAGGAAGATGGAAGCTTTTGCTCAACAGGTTGCAACCTACCTAGATGATTTCTATACTGAAAGTAGGCCATCTGGAGCATTGGACTCACGAATTGCAGAGATACTCGATTACATTTATGATGAAACAATGGATGGCAAACTAATCAGGTTCTATAAGGCTGCAGAGGATCATGATTTCCCACGACGTTATCGGTACCTCGAGCAACTCCTCGAAGATATCGAAACTAGGCACTGCGCTCGTCCTGTTCACCTGGCTCAAGGTGTGGCAACATTCGGTGTTTCAGAGGCACATGGCTGCACACTCGTGCTTGAAGCAATTGATAAAGGGCTCATCGAGCAATGTGAAACGCATGAACCAACAGTTGAGGAAATGGAGTTTGCAGACTTCTTCAAGAGCAACAGCAATACAGATAGCTGATTCAGAAATGACAACGAAAAACTTGCCATAGGTGCATTCTTATCTACGACTGCTAGTTGAGATTGTCGGAGACTGGTATTCATGAGATTTCGATTTCTCAGTGACAAGAGAGCTGTGATTGCGATAATCATTGGTATAATTCTAGCCATCCTAGCGTATTTTGTTGTACGACCAATGGATTACACTGTTTCTTTGGCCGTTTTCGGCGTGGCTTTGATCTTCTTCGTGTATGCTTGCGTGATGGACATAGCTGATGACTTAGAACCTGCAATGAAACCAACACCTAGACCAAAGCCGGAGGTCAAGGATGTTCCTGAACCAGCGAAAGAACATATTGAGGAGTATGTTCCCGAGGTCGAGGTTCCCGCTGCTGAATTGGTAAAACTACCAATCGAGACCATCGAGGGGATAGGTGAAGTATACGGCAAGGAGCTCAAGGCTGCAGGGATAGCCACTGTTGCAGACCTCATGGAGGCTAATGCTAGCAAGGTTGCAGAAGTGACAGATGTTAACATTGAACAGGCTGAGCGTTGGATTGCCATGAGCAGATTTGCTTGGCTTGAGGAAGTGTCAGAGGAGGATGCTGAGGCTATCGTTTTTGCCACAGGTATCACTGACCTCAAGTCTTTAGCTGTGGCGAATGCTGAGGATATCCTCGAGAAGATCCAGAAGGCTCTCGATGAAGGTGATGTCCGAGTCCCTGCTGGATATCAGTTCAGTATTGATAAGATTCAGTCGTGGATTGATGCTGCAAAAAGACTAACGTAAGTAATTGATGTCCCGGCTAAATCAGACCGGGACCTCTCGCTTTCTACCGAATAGATAAGGCGACTTGTACTGCTCATTTTAACAAAATCAGCTACCCCCTGTCCCCTTTCTTTCTCTTGGAACATGGATTGTATGGTGTGTTTCAGCGCACTCTCCAGCCTTCTGCGTTGCTTCTATGGCTATATGCTCCGTATATAATCATGGTATTATCCAGGTGACACTCTGGTATTGTTCCACATAACGCCTAGTTTTATTAGCAAATTCAGTGGAAGAAGAGGTGTGTTGTACCACAGAAACTGAACACGGAGACGAAAGCGATGACCAAGGAAACACGACCAACATCTACTCTCCAGAAGAACGCCGAAGTCCTCCATACCCTGTACGGCCTTCTGGACAGCGACCGTGAACCTACTGACCAAGACGCACAGAGTCTGCGTTATCTCTACGCCAGTTCCTAACTTTACGATCCTCATTTTCCAATGAGGTCAATCGCTGTCTCCGTGCACCTCCCGGCATCAGAGACACAGTGGGGGCGGACTCCCCTAGGTCAATGCCCCCACACCATCTCTGTGAGTTGATAGATATGACCGCTGAACCAAAGACCAAACTGGCCCGTTCAAGGGGCACAACCTCTCTTCTCCGAAAGCATCGATTGCAGGCTGAGCGAACACTACGTCGCCGACTCAAGAACAAGAGATAGTTCTCCAGAATTACATTTTTGGCTGTGTTCATTATTCATGATTCTTGGAACACGTGTTCCAAAATTCACATAGAGATTGGGGCATATAAGATGAGATAAAGAAAGATTGGATTCGTTAAATTGAATCAACCGTCCTTTTTCCGAATTTCAGGGAGACTTATATCGAAGATGTAACACGGAAGTCAATTACACAAATTGGCATACACTAACTAACCTTGGGCTAAATTCGTCACGACTCTTATGTGGTAGGGTCTGGATGTTCGTTGATTTCATTATTTCATTTGTGTGATGTAACTAATATTTGAGAGAGGGGTTGCAGGAGAGGTAGTGCATGAAGAAGGTCAGCTGGACTCGAAAGAAGTTAATTCTGAAGATTGCGGTGATTGCTATTGCGGCGATGTTTTTAATATCATCAGCATCACCAACAGCACTGGTTGAATATCCAAACGGAACAGGTTTTGTGACGGAGGAAGAGCATGGTCTTGTTAAAGACACATATGAGGATCGACCTTGCATAGTGAAGTCGATTCCAGCTGAGGGGGGAGATTGGGTCTCTCTTGATGGGAATGCCACTCCACCTGGAACTCCAGCAAAAGGATGTGTCATTGTTTCAGATACGACTGGCATAACTATAGTGGTTGATTTCTATGGGTTCTGGAGGAATGCCATCGGAATAAACGGATCTACGTACGATGATATAGTGATGCCAGGAGCTACCCAGAATCATGAAAATGCCACTCCAATGCTTCCCATGCTCTCAGAGTTTCTTGAAATACCTCACTGCACAGATATTTCCATTGAGTGGATTTCAAGCTCATCAACTATCCTCAGTGGATACTACATAAGACCAGCCCCACCTCCCCAAGTTCCAGTTACGTTTGAGGGAAATAGTACAGCTGATTACTACATGTCCTCAGTCTATGGTGCTCAATTTGCAACAGCATATCTCCCAACAAAGGAGGGACCCGCATATTCCACTAACGCTTTCTTCCCAGATAATGCAAGTGTCATCAGCATAGAAGGTGAGGAATGCGCAAATCCGGTCATAATGAGAGGGCATAGATTACTAACACTAAACACCTATGGTGCCCAATACAATAACCCTTCACACGAGCTTAGGGTTTATTCTCAAATAGTATTCAAGATAAAATACAGTTATGAAACCCAGATTGAGCCAATTCCAGAGTCATTACGCTCTGAGGCCTTTGAACGTATCCTGTTCGATCTTCTTATGAATTATAATCCAATTAACATCCGAACAGGACCATTATCGAATATCCCAGGTCTTGGAGAGGTAAGACCAGACACTGGTGGACCAGGAACTAGGACCGCTGATTATCCGCTAGCATCCCAACTACAAGTTGAAACAACTGATTATTCACTATCATCTGGACTAGGAGCTTGGACCGCCAATTATCCTCTAGCATCCCAACCACAAGTTGAAACAACTGATTATTCACTATCATCAGGACCACCGAGTGGGATGTTCAATTTTCCTCTAGCGTCTGACCCACCACCTGGTTATGTTGAAGGTGCTGAATACTTGATAATTACTGGCATTGATTCTCAATTACAGCAACAGGCGGAGCGCTTAGCGGCATGGAAGACAAGGAAGGGTACTCTTTCAAAAGTCATAACCGTAAATCCAAATGTCGAAGATATTGCAGCTATAATATCGAATGCCTATGAGACTTGGTATCCTGCACCTACCTATGTTGTATTTTTTGGTGATGTTGAAATCATTCCTGCCACATAC
>JBHLRC010000213.1:0-4124 GCA_048882965.1 Candidatus Thorarchaeota archaeon | reverse complement strand
AATGTATTGAGAGATACAGCAACATCGATAGGTTATGGAGCGAACGACGGAGGAGCAGGTCTTCTCAATCTACAGGCAGCATTTGATTATCTGAGTACGCAACAGACTCCGGGAGACCCACATACTCGGACAACAGGTCTACCTCTCCTTGCACTAGGACTCATCACTGCGGCTGGTACTGATGCCTCAACTACTATGTTGATGAGCAGCTACGGAACCACGCTAGTGGCATTGGATCAGCGGAACCCCCAGGATTCAGGAATACATCTCATGATGGGAATGTTCTCACTCAAGTGGAATAATGAGGACCCTACAAATCTGATGATGTTCAATGTGAAAAGTGAATTGCATCAGGTTGTAAGTGCCTCAAGTTCAGTGCCCTATAATCGATATGTGGGAGTGCTTTCTTACAATGATTCAGTCTATGTCACATTGCTGGTTGAGTCTTATAACCTTACAACCTACGATGACCGCCCATTGACTGCATTTCGAATCACTCCGTTCATCCTAAATCTCGGAAATGAACCTGTAGAGAATGTGAGCCTGTATGTTTCATACTCACTGGACCTCTACCTGGATGGTGAAAATGATCACGGGAAATATGACTTGGACAATGAACAGCTCTTCGCATACGGTCTATCAGAAACATACGGGAATTTCTATGTAGGGATGAACTCAAGCATTCCCCTCTCAGCCTTTGAAGTAGGCAATTCATCTACAATTGCCAATCATGTTTCAGACAACAACTTGACAGATTCAACTGTCTTTGATGGAGAGGTTGGACTCGCTATGCAGTGGGACTTTGGAACTCTGGAACCAGACGAACTTGCGAATGTTACAATAGCGATGGGATTTGGAGAGAATAGAACAATATTGGATGCTTCAATAGATGCCATGTGGCAATATGACATCCCATCGGGTGCATTAGACCAAGGAGACCTCATTGTTGTTGAGGCGGATGTACCAAGAATTGCGAAAGCAGGACAGACATATGAATCCAGAGCGGTGATCATGAACATTGGAGAAGAGAACTCTACTGCTATTGGTGCAATGTTAGTGATAGAAGGAAGCGTTGAAGATGGAACAATGTTTGCTAGGTATTTCAACTATGATGTGTTGGAACCGTTCAAGGCAAAGGTTTTGATAACAGATTGGCGGCCTGAAACAGAGGGTGTGAGAACAGCTGCCTGGGCGGTTTCCACAGGACTTGATCAAATAGTCGGTCTAATTTCCGACCCAACTGGAGCGATACTCACCTCTGGGGTCGGTCTACTTGATGATTTCATGATGCGCGATGTCTTTGTAATTGACCCGATATCATCAACATCTGTGTTCCCAAAGATATTGCCATTCGCACCATTCGATGTTCACTTCCCTGCAGACTTCGGGATGTACAGTTTTGTCCTCTCAACCACTGAGTCATTAGGAAACCTAACAATTGCAAACCATGGGAATGCCTCAGACTGGGGTAATATGTCACTGACCAGTGCTGAAACAATAGAGGGATTCTATGACTTCTCGCTGTTTCTTATGGTACCGTTTATTGGAATGGACGGATATCATAGGTGTGATTATGTTCTTGACACCGAGATTGGATGGACATCCAACATAACACTAGAACGTGTATTAGAATATCCGCGAGCAATGATGCTTCTCGACACATCTCATGGGGGCGGGTTCGGATCTCTACTTGGAGACACGGGAGGATTTGGGGATACTGAGAATCTTACCGGGGGTAGTGGAGGGTTAAGCTTCCCACTGGCACAGGAAGACAGCTCTAGCGGGGAGGATATGCTTACAGGCTTTAGTCTGAATGATCTAGGTAGTCTCGACTCACTCACGAGTCTGTTTGATTCTTTCAGAATGACAACTTTCTCAGGACTCTCCAATATGAAGAAGAGTATGGCTGAGGTTGGACTGGACCTAATTGAAACCCCAGGAGTGGAACTAAATGCAAACCTACTACAAACTATGTCAACAGTTTTCATAATAGCTCCGACGGAGGAGTTTAACTCCACAGAGATAGAGACACTCAGGGATTTCTCCAATACTGGCGGAACTCTCGTAGTCCTCGGAGATAACGACGATAACGCCAATACAACTGTGCTCAACCCTCTTTTGATGGAGTATGGTTACTTTCTTTCTGAAAGTCACGATGAAGAAAATACAACCGAGATTATGACCAGCACACCTCTTGGTCTTGGTCTAGACTGTATCTGGCTTGGTGGTGGAACATTCGTCATGAACAACCAGTCCAAGGCGAATGCTAGACTGAATGGAAATAGTGTGGTGTTACTTGATGACACAGACCCAGAGATTGCGATATTCGGTTCTTCGAAAATCTTCATGAACAAGAATCTTGTAAAGTGTAACAACAGTGGATTACTTGACAATCTGAATCAATACCTGCTCCGAAACACTCTATCGACATCAACGAGTCTCTCTGAGAATACCACGTATTATCAAGCGGGTCGAAGTGTCTATGTCAACCTAGATCTAGCAGATTATTATGGAAACCCAGTCAACGATCTAACTGTTGCGATTGCCTACGAGCTTCCAAATGGTAATCTTTCCTTCTTCATCGCTGGTTTTGTTGAGAATGGTCTCTATTCTTCTCAGTTTGTTCCGAGCTATTGGAATTCAGAGGGAAGAATCAATGGCATATTTCTGATTCTGGGTGGTGAAGACTATGCAATGACATATGCTAGTGTCAGTTTCTACCTCTATGAGGTCGCACCTCCAACAACTCCGCCCCCACCCTTCAGATTACTGACGATGGCGCAACTGGCGTTGATCACCTCAATAGGGATATTTGGAAGTCTGATTGGCTACCTGTTCTGGAACCGTCGAAGGATGAGGAAACGGCTGAAAATTCCAGAGATTGAACCGGATCTAGTTCGAGAAGTGGACACCACACTAAACGCATTGCTTGCGGCCTTTACGCAGTTAGAGGAACTCATCCGCAGAGAGGACCTTGACAGAGTCCAGAAAATAGAGGCATTACGTCTCCTCATGCAAGACATCGAGGAAGGAAGAAGGATGTTCGAACGCGTGAGTGACAAGATAGGAGGTGTGTGATGTGACCAAGGCTGAAGCTAAAGAGACTCATCGAGAGATTGACATCATAGACCTCAAAGTAGCCTTTGGTGACTTCTACGCTCTGAAGGGAGTATCTTTCTTCGCTAATAAGAAGGAGTTCCTTGGGATCATTGGAGCATCTGGAGCTGGGAAAACAACCGTATTGAGAGTTCTTACAGGACAGATCAAACCCACAGATGGCCAAGCCTTTGTCGGAGGATATGATGTGACAAAGAAGTCCAAACTGATCAGTCTGTTGGTGGGCTATGTCCCGCAACTGGAACATCTCAGTCTGTATTATGACTTCAATCCCATTCAGAATGCTAAGTTCTTCGGCCGCATGTTCGGTCTCAGACCAAAGGAGATAGAGGAACGAGCAAGAAATATTCTCACCATTTTAGGATTCGACGAGGAACTCATTACAAAGAGGGTCAGCAGACTCTCTGGGGGAGAACGTAAGAGGGTGTCAATCAGCCTTGGGATGATTCATGATCCACCCGTGCTCCTATTAGACGAACCTACAACTGGTCTGGATGCACACCTTCGACATGAGACCCTGAACTATCTAAAGGAGCTCAACTATGAGCTGGGAACCACCATGGTCATCATCAGTCATGACCTTGAGATTGTTGATTATTGCACGAGAGTCTGCCTTCTGGAGGATGGCAATGTGAGCCAGTTTGGAACTCCAGAGGAGCTGATCTCAACACTCCCTGGGAAAGGAGAGAGTCTCCGAGTTGTGCTCCATGCAATGACACCGGAGATCATCAGAAGAGTGGAATCACTTCCCGGGGTCCAATACACTGCACAAGCTGGCAGGAACGCGATGAAGTTGTTCATAGACGACCCACGTGATCATATCCTGCCAGTCATACACAAATTGAATGAAATGAAACTACCATTCGAGGAGGTCAGCCTTGTCGAGGCGGACTTCTTTGACTATTTCCAGGTGAAACCCTGGAAACATAATCCTACAGAAATAGGAGGAACCGCACCATGAAGACTCATCATGTGATTATAGCCCTCCTGGTCGTCTGCGTCTTTGC
>JBHLRC010000212.1:0-4189 GCA_048882965.1 Candidatus Thorarchaeota archaeon | reverse complement strand
AGAATCCCGCATGTAATTTTCCTCATTTTCCTTTCCTCCTCGGTTCACGTCCTGAAGGCGTTGGAATCTCTTTCTACTAAATTAGACGTATGGACCGTACAAAAGGTTACAGAAAAACTCTGAAAAATCATTTCTTGGGGTTAGTGCTGATAAATCGGTTGTGAGAAGAGGACTCTATCGGTTAGCCCAGATAGGGGCGAATTTCGTCCTGGCACTAGTGAAGATTAGAAGCAGTATACTAAAAAATTTACGGTTCTTCTTTTGTATGGTTTATAGCAAGAGTTGCTATTTTGAGCCATTTCAGTCAGATACAAGATATAGACATTCCCACCAAAATCCGCTATCCTGTGTTCCCTCAATAAATCTGGCGGCAAGTTAACCCAATAACATAACCCCAACCTTCTTGAGTGAGTTATGGGTGTGTGTCACCAGAATGTCATGAAAGTAAAGCCTCTTATGGGTTCCCTTACCTATTGGAGGCTTTTGCATTTGCGGAGGTAATCCGATGGCTACAGAGGACTTCAAGCGCAAGCTCACAGCTATCTTCAGCGCAGATGTGGCAGGCTATAGTCGCCTTATGGCAGAAGATGAGATGGCCACTGTGAAGACCCTGGAGACTTACAGGGAAGTCATGTCCACACTGATCATGCAGCATAGGGGCCGAGTGATAGATTCTCCTGGGGATAACCTGCTTGCGGAATTCACCAGTGTGGTCGATGCGGTGCAGTGTGCTGTAGCTGTGCAGAAAGAGTTCCAGGCCCGCAATGCAGAGTTGCCGGAGAACCGCAAAATGGAGTTCCGGATTGGAGTGAACCTGGGCGATGTGATCGAGGAAGGAGATCGGATCTATGGGGATGGGGTGAACATTGCTGCTCGGCTGGAGGCCTTGGCAGACCCTGGAGGGATATGCGTGTCTAAAACGGCTTTCGATCACATAGAAAGCAAGCTACCTCTGGGATATGAGTACTTGGGCGAACAAGAGGTCAAGAACATCCCCAAGCCGGTGGGTGCCTATCGGGTATTGCTGGAACCGAGGGTCACTGTGGCCGAAAAGAGTGAAAAGGAAAAAGCGGGGGCGTTGCGGCGGCGGAAGTCGATTCTGGTAAGGGGTGTGGCCTTAGTCTTTGTGGTCATCGCGGCCTTGATATGGAATTTCTATCTCAGGCGCCCCCCCATGGAAATGGTCTCAAAAGAAGAGATGGCATTTCCACTACCCGATAAGCCCTCTATTGCGGTACTGCCGTTTGCCAACATAGGCGATCCCAAACAGGAATACATCGCCGATGGCATCACCGAACAAATCATCACCGCCCTGGCCAGGAACCCATCTCTGTTTGTGATAGCGAGCAACTCGACTTTCACCTACAAGGGAAAACCAGTTATGGTGCAGCATGTCAGCCGGGAATTGGGGGTGCGGTATGTGGTAGAGGGGAGTGTCCAAAAGTCCAGTGACCGGATTCGGATTACAGCCCAGTTGATTGATGCAACAAGAGGTGAACATGTTTGGGCTGAAAACTATGATCGCAATCTGAAGGGTCTATTTGCCCTGCAGGATGAAATCGCGATTGAAATCCTACAGGTAACAATGGGTAAATTGATTGGGTATGGGGAGCACTCTAGAGAAAAAGGCACAACCAATGTGGAGGCCTATTTGAAGTTTCTTAAGGCGGTCCCCCTGAATTGTAGAAATGAACCAAATAATCGTCAGGCCCAGCAGTTGTTTGAGGAGAGCATTACCCTTGACCCGGAATTTGCAAACGCATATGCCGCGTTAGGTATTTCCTATTGCGCACAAGCGATGAACGGCTGGAGTCAGTCTCCGGGAAAAGATCTGAAAAGGGCATTTGAGCTAGCTCGAAAGGCTATCACTTTGGATCCCACTCTAGATCGCCCTCATGTCACATTGGGCTGGTTCTATTTGCTGCAAGGAAAGCACCCCGAGGCAGTTGCCGAGGGGAGAAAGGCTGTTGCCATTGCTCCAAGTAGTGCCTTTGCTAATTATGAACTGGGCGCGTTTTTGGCCTTTGGGGACCAGCCGGAGGAAGCTATTTCGGTGTCACTGAATGCCCTCCGCCTCAATCCCTTTCCAAGTGACTGGCAATTATGGTTCTTAGGTACCGCATATTCAGTAGCCGGCCGGGATGAGGAGGCACTTAAGTGGTTCAAGAAAGCAGAGGAACGTAATCCCGACAACATGTGGTCCTACTCTGCCCAGGCGTCCATCTACGGCAATTTAGGCCGTAAGGAAGAGGCGCGAGCAGCAGCAAGAGAATTCCTCCGGTTAAACCCCAAGTTTTCCCTTGAGCAATATGAGAAAGCGCCTTGGCAGAAGAACAGGGGAAAATGGAAGCTGCACGTTGATGGACTGCGAAAGGCAGGGTTGAAGTGAGGTAAGGTAGATATCTACATCTTGTGGCCGCTTTCGGAACAGCAAAAGCGCATGTTTCTTGCCATATTCGAAGGTTGGGTCAAATTCAGTTTTATTGGAGGTCACATCTGCTAATCGAAAGTTTCTCGGCCTTTCAATAGTCAACAATTATAACGGTAGGTGTTAGACGAACAGAGTTGCGACTTACTTATCGTAATCATTGCCCTTGGGGTAGAGAGTTTATGCATGATTACGACCAAAATACTCAAAATCGCCTTGGACGGAGAATTTGGAAATCGTCTGCCGTGATGACACAAGGATCGTTATGATAGGGCTTATCCTCGAAGGTGGCGGCATGAGGGCCGGTTTTGTGGCGGGCGCCACGATGGCCCTTATGGATAATGGGGTGACTCAGTTTGATCTCGGAGTGGCCTCTTCTGCAAGTGTGCCTACACTCGCCTATTTCGCGACAAGACAGCGTGAGGAGATGGAAACTGTCTGGAGATATGAGCTGAATACACCCAAGCTGGTCTGCTACCGAAATATTCCTTACGCATCGCTCACCCTCTCTCCCAAGCGACCTATTCTAGATATCGACTATCTCGTATATGACGTTTTCAAGAGAAAATATCCGTTAGATCTTTTCCATATTGACATGACATGTCTGTTCACCGTCACAAGAGTTTCTGATGGTCGCCTTGTCCTTCTTGGGCCAGGTGATGACGATATATACAGACTATTCAAGGCCTCACTCGCTGTCCCAGGTTGCTATCCCTCTGCTGTAAGCCTCGGAGAAGACAAATATGTCGACGGAGGTACGGTGGATCCCCTTCCTGTTAAGGTCTTGATAAATCATAATATTGATAAAATTCTTGCTATACTTTCCAAGCCGATAGATTGTGAGGGCGAGCCTCCCACTTTATTCGAGAGAACCCTCTTCTGGCGATACTTCCATCGGTATGACTGGATGCTTGAAAGACTATGGGAGGCAGCACAGGCCTATAATGAGCAGGTCTCCCTTTTGGAAAGTATGGCGCAAAAGGATCCACCTGAGGCTTTTATTCTTTGCCCAGATAGGATGCCTCCCGTTAAATTTATCACAAGAGACAAGAACAAAATAAATAGGACTATTGATCTGGGTTATAGGAAGGCCATGATTAGAATGGATGAAATAAAGAGCTTTTTGAATTTGAGTACCAGATAATTGGTGAAAACTGCAGACAGAACTTCTTCATGGCCTCGATCTCTGAGGGCTCCAAACGATCAAACTCGAATTTCACCTGAGCGTAAGCCCCTTGCGTAGCATTTGACGTATGGTGAGGGATAAGGGCAGGCACTCTACTTAATCCCCGCCCGCCGACATGACGGTTCCCTAGTAGATTACATCTGGTATACTTGAAAATTGAAGCTTTTGAATGTCCATATTAATAGAAGCAGAAAGCATAAGTTGCTCCCGTTTAATGCCATACACAAGATATGGGCACTTTAAAGAAGAAGGCAGGGACGCACGACCTTACCTCTCCTTTGTAAAAAACGATAATACGCCCATTAATTATTTCTTAGTTAGGTGAATGTACCTTATTTCAGAACCTGAACTCTTTTCCCCTTTCTCGAAGCTCAAAATCTCGCCGTCTGCAGGGATCACGAGTTGTTCCGACGTAATGCCTGCCTTCTCAGCCATCAAGCGCAGGGCTGCACGGGTGACTGGGCAGTGGTCCAACGCCTCCAGATGAACGGCCACAATCACGGCATTTGGTGCAGCCTGGCATACGACGATGGTCTGCCCGGCATCCATGATGATGGGATCACTGTCCGGGAATT
>JBHLRC010000211.1:0-4193 GCA_048882965.1 Candidatus Thorarchaeota archaeon | reverse complement strand
ATCCGCGACCTCTGGGACCTCCCAGTTTCTAAGGCCAAAAGATCGGTGCAAGACCTGGCGAAACTTGATCGTGACAGGCGGTCAGAGTTGGATGAGTACATCTCCATTGTCTTTCGCGAAGCAAAAGCCGCTCGAAAGGCACGTGGCAAGTCTGGTAATCCAACCAGACGCGAAATTCTCTTCGAAGCTATCCGATTCTTTGCATCGACTGCTACAGTGACAGATGAGAAGGTAAAGATACTAGTCTTGGATGAGGCAGATGCTCTGACTTATAGTATGCAACAAGCGCTTCGCAGAACAATGGAGCTGTATAGCGATACTTGCCGCTTTATCCTCATCACACCTACATTGGCAGGTTGGAGTCCTGCAGTCATCTCACGGTCTTTGACTCTACACTTCCCAAATCCTCCCGTGGAGGTTGTTCAGAGTTTAATCAAGGATATTGCTACTACGGAGAAGGTCAAAATAGATGAATCAGCTATCGCTGTCATTGCAAGAGAGTCTCAGGGCGACTTGCGACGAGCCATAAATCTTCTTCAGATTGCAGCAACAGCAAGTGATGTGGTGACTGAAGATATCGTATACGAGTATTCTGAAACTCCGTTGGTGACAAGAGCTCGAAACATTGTGACTCTTGCGCTTGATGGGAAATATGAAACTTCAAGAAAGGAGATACGTAATCTAGTTGCTATTGATGGGTACTCGCCTCAGGAGGTCTGTCTTGAGATTGAAAGAGACCTCATTAAACGGCCATTCCCGCCTGAAGTGCTTAGTAGGATTCTTGACCGAGTGGCTGAGATTGATTATCGTTTATTGCAAGGAAAAAATGCCTTCGTTCATTTGGCTGCACTTCTTGCATCACTTCGAGCAATTGCCGCTGAAGAAGCTTAGAACATTTGTTCAATATTAGTGTCTACTCTTACTTTGTCCTCCAAAGCAGACAATAGATTAAGAGGAAGGACCTGCTTGTCGTATAGAAACTCTGCTTTTACAGAGTCCTCAAACCTGGAGAGCATCTCATTATCGACAGCCATGGTAAGAAGCCGTCTAACCTGACTTGGTTTTCCATATCTACAACGAAAAGAGATGAACTCGACAGCTTCCTCTACTCTCACAGGATTTCCTTTCTTTCTGAATAGGTGTGTAAGAATGAGAAGTAGGTCTCTCCCGTTCATACCTGCTTTATTTCCGACACCCTTTTAGAAGTTGCCGTGGATTTGCGCTTGCACATGATGGAATTCACTATCAAACAAGTCCATGGCCATACGATTTCTGAGCTAGAAGATTTTCTAGAGGACTCCTCTGATTCATTCGATGACATTGTAGTACTTAATCCGAAATCCATAGGAGGTTGGTCTAACATTAATATCCGAGGATCTTGTTCTGATATTGAATTTATTCTCAAGTTACCTTGGTCAACAGAGAAATATCAAGTCAATCCGTATGAACAGTTGTATAAAACTGGACTTCATTATGCTCGATTGAATGTTGCATCTCATCCGATTGAGTTTGGTCGTCTGTCTGATCTCCCTGAAACGCCTTTCTTTCTCATCGAGTTTATCGAGGGAACCACTTACTCCACAATTATTGATGCAAGTCCACAAGAATTACTCTCACTAAAGGAATCTCTCAGAATCGTGAAATCTGAAGTACCTAAGGGAATTCCAAAATATAAAACACCTGCAGACTATCTTGCATCTAACCACAGAAAAGTAGTGGAACACCCTTGGCTACAACAAGCTACGACTCAGACTCGCCGATTGATTGAGGAATTCACGAAACTATTCCCAAAGGTTGAGTCTATGATGGACCTCCTCGGATATTGGACGGGTGATGTCATGCATGGTGATCTATGGCCACCAAATATACTATTTCGTCAACCTCAAGAAGCCTTGTTACTTGATTTTGACGCCTGTGCTATTGGTGACTCTCGTTATGACCTGTCCTATCTACTTGAAGGAAATAGGATTGACAATGTTCCCGTCTTAATTCCTGATGAGGATCTAAGTTTCGTCAACGAACTTCGTCCCCTTGTTCTCTGTTATATGATTGAATGGTCGATAGAGAGACTCCTCTCTATGGAGTCTGGAATCGTAGAAAATAACCTGAATACATTGAGACTTCGAAAGATACTACTTAGTTATGTTGATAGCAACATAACGCGATTGAAGACGCATCTTCCTAGTTGAAGAAACTCTCGGGTGGTGTTTCCCAGATCTTCTCATCCTCAGATGCAATCACGTACTGGTATCCTTGCTCTGTTAGGAAGAGCTGTCGTTTGGCTGCAAAGTCCATGTCCCGCGTGTCTTTCGTTATTACCGAGTAGAACCGTGCAAAGCTCCCATCGGTCTTTGGTCGTAGAATCCTTCCTAATCGTTGAGCCTCTTCTTGGCGCGAACCAAATGTTCCTGAAACCTGTATTGCAACATTTGCATCTGGAAGGTCTAGGGCGAAGTTTGCGACCTTGGAAACAATCAGTATCTTTTCCTCTTCTTCTTTGAAGGCTTTATACAGACGCTGTCTTTCATCATTGTGAGTTTTCCCTGTAATCAGAGGAGCTCCAACTTCATCTGCAATGAGTTTCAATTGGTCCAAGTACATCCCAATGACTAAGACATTGTCCTCTGAATGGTATTCGATCAACTCTTTGATTATGTCAATCTTCTTGGGATTCTCTGCGGCAATTCTATACTTCTTCCTATCTTCTGCTAGTGCATAGGTCCTGCGCATGTCATCCGGAAGTTCGAGTCTTATCTCGTAACAAACTGCAGTAGCTATCCATCCTTGGTCCTCAAGCTGTTTCCATGGCATGTCAAACCGCTTTGGTCCAATCAGACTGAAGACATCCTCCTCTCTCTCATCCTCACGAACAAGTGTTGCTGTAAGCCCAAGTCTCCGAGTTGCCTGTATGGTTGCAGTGACCCGGAATACCGGTGCCGGAAGAAGGTGAACTTCATCATAGATTATGAGACCCCAGTTCCTTGCTTCAAAGAGCTGGAAATGGGGGAACTTGTCCTCCCTTGACTTCCGCCAGGTCATGATTTGATAGGTTGCCACAGTGACGGGTCGAATCTCTTTGTTATCACCAGTATATTCTCCAATATCTTCAGGTCTTAAAGTAGTCTTGTCAAGGAGTTCCGCAATCCATTGTCTAACTGCAACAACGTTGGGACATAGGATGATTGTTGAGGTCTGAAGTTTGTGCATAGCTCCAATACCCACCATTGTTTTTCCAGCCCCACAGGGTAGAACCACAACTCCAGATCCTCCCTTTACTCCGCCCCCTGCATAAAAGATTGCTACTGCATCATCTTGATAGCTCCTGAGACCCCACTTTTTGCCTTCTAATGTGACATCACGAATCTCGAAAGGTAGGTGTTCACCTTCCACATAACCTGCGAGATCTTCAACAGGATGACCAATCTCTATCAGTGCATGTTTTAGAAAACCACGTTGAGCCGGGTCAACACGGATGGTTACTTCATCCATCCGCTCAATGAGGTAATCTCTGACTTTCTTGCTGGCCCAGATCTCATCAGCGAGATCTTCCTCTTCACACAGGAGAAGTAAGTCTGGACCTTCTTTGTACAATGAGAGTTGGCCATATCTAGACATATAGTCAACAATCTCTCTGGAGATGTTACCAGGGATGGGATATTTGGCAAACTCCTCTAGTGCATCGATTACCTCATTAGGTGTCATTCCCATCGCTGCTGCATTCCAGAGGCTGAGTGGAGTGACTCGATATGTGTGAACATACTCCGGACTCTTAACTAGCTCCGCAAAACGAGCTAAGGAGTCCCGTGCGTCTTCATATAATGGGTTATCTACTTCTAGAAGAACAGATTTGTCGGATTGTACTATGAGTGGATTGCTTGGGTTTGCCATGATTTTTCATCATCCAACTGCGTTCGTTACTTGTATTATTGTTATATTCGCACACGGAAAGCGTGGGACGGCCGAAGTTCTAAAAAATAAATCCTTCCCTATCGGCCTGTTTTATTCTCGCTGTGACCGTAACGCCTATATACTTTTGACATCGAGCAGCAAGTAATTGGTTAACGGAGGTGCAATGAACAAATGATTGTAATCAGAGTAAATTTTGTAGTAGTTTCCTGCACCGACGTTGAGATTGCCTGATTGGCATTCGCTGCTTCTGTGTGCTGGTTCATTCATTCTACGCATCATGTATG